>JAAYFC010000032.1 GCA_012728435.1 Clostridiales bacterium
AGCTGACGCCGGGCTTTGTACACCACGCCATAGGCCCCTGCACCCAGGCCGGATACCAACAGCGCGTTTGCACTCACTGCAAGCAGGTGGATCACGAGCAGGTGATTCCTGTAACAGCGCATCAATGGAAGGACGAAACCAGGGCGGCCACTTGTACAGAGGATGGATATGAGCGGAAGGTGTGCTCCCTTTGCGGCGGGATCGACAACAGCCAGGTTACCAAGGCGACAGGGCACAAGCTGATTGGCCAGGTGGCGCTGCCGACCTGTTCGCAGGCCGGTTACAAAATCACACGCTGTGTCCGCTGCAACACCCAATGCTCAGAGGAGATCCTGAAGGCCCTGGCGCATCAATGGACGGAGGAAAAGCAGGCGGCCACCTGTACCCGGCAGGGTTTTCACCAGGTGTATTGCACCGTCTGCGGCGTGTATGAGAAAAATGAAGTCAGCGCTGTGTCCCATTCCTTCATGACAGAACACCAGGCCGCGACTTGCATAAGCGATGGCTTAAAAAAGACAGCCTGCGCCCAGTGTGGCCTTGTTAAACAGGAGGAAGTGATCAAAGCTCCCGGCCACTCCTGGACAAAGGAAACCAAGGAGCCAAGCTGTGATCAGGATGGGTACAGCAAAACCTTCTGCGCCCGGTGCGGGGAAGTATCCTCCAACGTCAAACTGCCCAGAACCTTTCACAACATGGTGGTGGAGACGGTTTCGGCCACCTGCACCACAGCGGGCAGCCACCACTCCCTGTGCTCCAAATGCGGGCATGACTACGGAACCCAGGTGATTCCAGCCAGGGGCCACACCATGATGCCGGAATCCGTTACCAAGCACGCCAGCTGCACAGCAAAGGGGACTGCTGTTACTAAATGCATGTACTGCGATTATGCGCAAACCCGCACCCTGCCCATTTTGCCCCATGTAGCTGATGGTTCCCTGCACTTGAAGCCTGCCCGCTGTGAAGAGGCAGGGTATGACCGGGTCTTGTGCCGGTCCTGCCAGACCATCATGAAGGAAACCATTCTTGCGCCCTTAAGCCATGATTATCAGTACCAGATTGAGATTGGGTTTGGGGACGCGGACTGCAGCAACACAGGCTATGACATGCTCAAGTGCGTCCATTGCTTTGATGTGAAAAAGATTTACAAAACCGGCAAACACAAGCCGGCGACGGAAACCGTCATCGATCCTACTACCAACCAGCCGGTGCAGCGCACCTATTGCACAATCTGCAACACAAGCCTTACGCCTTAACCTTTTGACATCAAAGAGCCGGTGCTTAAATCAGCGCCGGCTTTTTGTGGTTCCAGGCGGATGTATTTCATTTGTATTCCCGGGCTTGCCCCTGCTTGTTTCAGTTTCCGCGGCTATCAACTTTCCAGAATCCATGTATAATGAGGCCCAGGCACAGCATCACACAGCAGGTGAAGGAGGGTCTCATGTCCCCCCACAGGTACACAGGTCAAAAGGCAGTCCTGGCCCGGATGGGCAAGTTTGTCCAGACCAGCTGGTTTGTACCGGGGGACGAGGAGAGCAACCAGTCCCGCCGCTCCCTTATCATGTTTAATATTCTGTCCAACGTGTCGGCGAACCTGATTGGCGGCAATTTTTTCACCGGCCTGCTCATTGTCCTCCAGGCAGATGATGCCTTTGTGGGCCTCATCAACATCCTGGTGTTCAGCGCCAATTTGCTGCAGCTGTTCACCCCCTTCATCCTGGAGCGCTTCGAGCGTAGAAAACCCATCTTGATTGGTATCCGGGCACTGATCCATCTGCTGAACATCCTCTTTGTGGGCCTGATCCCCTTCATGCCGGCTGCCGCCCACACCCGCCTTGTGCTGCTGGGCTTTACCGTGTTTTTGGTGAATGTGCTGGCGGCCTTTGCAGGGCCTGGGTTCTCAGTGTGGCACATTGCCCATATCCCCCCCAGCGTGCGGGTGCAGTACTTCTCCCTGGTGAACATGCTCAACGGGGTGTTCATTGCGGTGTTTAACCTCTTGGGCTCGGGGGTGGTGGACCTCTTCCGCAAGGAAGGCCAGGAGCTGATGGGCCTCACGGTGCTCAGGATCTTTGCCCTCCTCTTGGCGATACTGGATCTCTGGCGCCTGGGCACCATCAAAGAGCTGCCCATGCAGCAGCCCGCCCGGAAAATCAGGCTGAAAGCCATCTTTGTCCAACCCTGGCAGCACCCGGCCTTCCTGCGCAGCGTGCTGGTGGTGGTGCTGTGGAGCATCGTGGTGAACATGCCGGGAAGCTTCTACACCGTCTACCTTCTAAAGGAGCTGGGGGTGAACTACTCCTTCATCATGCTGGTGTCCTCCCTGAATGTGGTGGTGCTGGTCTCTTTCACCTTTATCTGGCGCAGAATTTTCCTCAAGTACAGCTGGCTCAAGCCCCTGTCCGCGGCCATCCTGCTGTTGGCGCCCCATTATGTGCTGCTGGCCTTTGTCAACAACCAGCTGTTGTTTCTCTATCCCATAGCGGTAATCTGGAGCTTCCTGTGCACCTGCGGCATCAACCTGGCGTTCTCCAGCGTAGCCTTTATCAACATCCCAAAGGAGAACCAGACCCTCTACATCGGCTTTTATTCCACCGCCAACTTCCTGGCGGCCCTCATTGCCGCCACCCTGGCCCGCAGCTTTGTCACCAGCCTGTCTGGCCAGCGGTTTGAGCTCCTGGGCATCACCATCGGGGAAAAGCAGCTGCTGATGCTGGTGGTGGGGCTGCTGATGGTGGGGGTGGGGCTGTCCATCCGCCTCATTGCCAGGAAAAACATCCAGGAAGGGCTGGAGCACTAATCAACACGGAGGATTATTATGAAGAAACTCTATGACGAAACCCATCCCTACAGCGAGAACGACCACCGGCGCACCCTTTGGTTCCAGCTGGAGAAGGAGGATGGCACGGATTTCCTCTTTGGCAAGATGGAGGACTATGGCGTCAGTTTCCTGGTGCCTGGTGATTACCGGCATCTGGCGCACACCATCCTGGCAGCCATGAAAGAAAGCCAACAGGATGCGGCGGCTGCGCAGGTCAGCGAAACCCATTTTGTTTTCTACACCCACCGCAGGGATGGGGACGCCATTGGGGACAAAGTGCGCTTCACCATCATGACCCGTTTGAAGGGCGGGGAAATCAACTGCGAATTGATGTACAGCGACTTCCTGTTTGCCTCTGGCCATGATGAATTGGTGAAGGTGAAGGAGACCATTCTCCAGGTGCTGAAAGCTGAGTTCTCCGCCTAAAGCCTCGGGCAGCTTTCAAGGAATTCAAAGAGGAACATTTCAGGGCTCGAGGTCAATGACCTAGCCTTCCCATCCACCCTGACCCATCCAAAAAGACCAGCCCCTTTCGAGGCTGGCCTTTTGCTATCAACCCAGGAATCATACTAAACACACGAGTTCATGGAAGCATGAAAGAGTGCGTTTAGTATCAGTAGGTTTCCTGCAGTTCGATGTTCTTGTAGCGGCGCATGCCGGTACCGGCTGGAATCAATTTGCCGATGATCACGTTCTCCTTCAGGCCTTCCAGCGGATCTGTCTTGCCCTTGATGGCCGCTTCAGTCAGCACACGGGTGGTCTCCTGGAAGGAGGCGGCGGACAGGAAGGAATCCGTTGCCAGGGAGGCCTTGGTGATGCCCAGCAGCACGCGCTTGGCGCTGGCTACACGGGGCTGATCATCCGGGTCGGCCTCACCGCGGGCCACCTTCTCCTCAAACTCCTTCACGGTCTGCGCGTTGGCTTCGTCAAACTGGAAGATGTCCACCAAGGAGCCGGGCAACAGGTTGGTGTCACCGGATTCCTCAACGCGCACCTTGCGCAGCATCTGACGGATGATCACCTCAATGTGCTTGTCCGCCAGGCCAACGCCCTGACTGTGATAGACGCTGAGCACTTCAGACAGCAGGTATTCCTGCACGGCTTTCACACCCAGGATACGCAGCAGGTGGTGGGGGTTTTTCGCGCCTTCAATCAGCTCGTCGCCCGCTTCCACATGGTCGCCATCCTCCACCTTCAGCCGGGCGCCGTAGTGGATTAAGTAGGATTTCTTCTCTTCCGGGTTGTGTTCCGATGTGACCACAATCTCCCGGCGCTTCTTGGTGCTCTGGATGGTGACCTTGCCGGAGAGGTCGGACAGCGTCGCTTCGCGCTTGGGCTTGCGCGCCTCAAACAGCTCCTCAACACGGGGCAGACCCTGCGTGATATCCTCCACCGAGGCAACGCCGCCTGTGTGGAAGGTTCTCATCGTCAGCTGGGTGCCGGGCTCGCCGATGGACTGCGCGGCGATGATGCCGACGGCTTCGCCGATGTCCACCAGGCCGCTGTGGGCCAGGTTGGTGCCGTAGCACTTGGCACAGACGCCGTTCTGGCAGCGGCAGGTCAGCACGCTGCGCACCATGATCTTGCTGACACCGGCTTCTGCAATCTTGCGGGCCAGCAGCTGGTTGATTTCCTGGTTCTGGTGGCAAAGCAGCTCCCCGGTGATGGGGTCAAAGACGTCTTCGGCAGCCACGCGGCCGGAAATGCGTTCCTCCAGGGTTTCAATTTCGCTGATGGGCTGCACGGTGATGCCGCGGATCTTTTCGTCGCGGTTCTCAAAGCAGTCCACCTCGCGCACGATGACTTCCTGGCTCACGTCCACCAGACGGCGGGTTAAGTAGCCGGAGTCCGCGGTGCGCAGCGCGGTGTCTGCCAGGGATTTGCGGCTGCCGTGCGAGGACATGAAGAACTCCAGCACGTTTAAGCCTTCACGGAAGTTGGAACGGATGGGCAGTTCGATGGTTTTGCCGGAGGGCGAGGCCATCAACCCACGCATGCCGGCCAGCTGGGATACCTGGCCGATAGAGCCGCGGGCGCCGGAATTGGTCATCATGTAGATGGGGTTGTTCTTGTCCAGCACGCCCATCACACGGCCTTTCAGGTCGTTGGTGGTGTTGCTCCAGATGTCGATGATGGACTTGTAGCGCTCATCCTCACTCATCAGGCCACGGCGGTAGCGTTTCTCGATGTTGTCCACCTGGTCGTCCGCCTGGCTTAGCAGCTCCTGCTTCTCCGGGGGTACTACGATGTCAGAAATGGACACGGTGATGGCGCCCTTGGTGGAGTAGGCGTAGCCCAGGCGTTTGATGTCGTCCAGCACCTTGGCGGTGATGTTGACGCCGTGCACATGGTAGCAGTTGTCCACGATGCGGCCCAGGTCCTTCTTGTTGACCTCATGATCCACTTCCAGCAGGAACATCTGGTCCAGGCTGTTGCGTGTCTGCAGGCCCAAATTTTGCGGGATGACAGAGTTGAAGATGAGCAGGCCCAGGGTGCAGTCAATCCGCCTGCGCTCAGTAACGCCTTCAAAGGTGCGGACAATGCGCACCTTAATCGGCGCGTGAAGGGAAATCTCCCGCTCGTGGTAGGCCATCTCGGCTTCTGCCATGGAGGTAAAGATGCGGCCGGCACCCAGGGCGTTTTCGTCCTTCAGTGTCAAGTAGTGGCAGCCGATGACCATGTCCTGGTTGGGGGAGATGACCGGCTTGCCGTCCTGAGGTTTCATGATGTTATTGGCTGCCAGCATCAGGAAGCGGGCTTCCGCCTGCGCCTCTGAGGACAGCGGCACATGCACGGCCATCTGGTCGCCGTCAAAGTCGGCGTTATAGGCGGTGCAGACAAGGGGGTGCAGTTTGATGGCCTTACCTTCCACCAGCACCGGCTCAAAGGCCTGGATACCCAGGCGGTGCAAGGTGGGGGCACGGTTTAAGAGCACCGGGTGCTCCTGAATGACATCTTCCAGGATGTCCCAAACCTCGGGCCGTACTTTTTCTACGGCGCGCTTGGCGCTTTTCACGTTGTTGGAGATGCCCAGCTTCACCAGCTGCTCCATCACAAAGGGCTTGAACAGCTCCAGCGCCATTTCCTTGGGCAGGCCGCACTGGTGCAGTTTCAACTCGGGGCCAACCACGATGACCGAGCGGCCGGAGTAGTCCACGCGCTTGCCCAGCAGGTTCTGGCGGAAACGCCCCTGCTTGCCGCGCAGGAGGTCGGACAAGGATTTAAGCGGGCGGTTGCCCGGGCCCGTGACCGCGCGGCCGCGGCGGCCGTTGTCAATGAGGGCGTCCACGGCTTCCTGAAGCATCCGCTTCTCGTTGCGCACGATGATATCCGGTGTGCCCATCTCCAGCATCCGCTTCAAACGGTTGTTGCGGTTGATCACGCGGCGGTACAGGTCATTGAGGTCGCTGGTCGCGAACCGGCCGCCGTCCAGCTGCACCATCGGGCGCAAATCCGGCGGGATGACGGGCAGCACGTCCAAAATCATCCACTCGGGCTTGTTGTTGCTTTGACGGAAGGCCTCCACGGCCTCCAGGCGCTTGATGGCGTGGGAGCGGCGCTGGCTTTCGTTCTCCTTGTCGCGCTCCTTTTCGATTAAAAACTCAATCTCTTCCTTTAAGGCTGCGCTCAGCGCGTCCAGGTCCAGGTCCTGCAGCAGGATCTTGATGGCCTCAGCGCCAATGCCCGCGCGGAAGCTGCCGCGCTCCTCTGCCGGTTTCATCATCAGCTGACGGTAGGCAGCGTCAGAAATCAGGGCGTATTTTTCGGTCTTGGTGTTCTCGGTGTTGCCGGGGTCAATCACAATGTAGGAGGCGAAATACAGCACCTTCTCCAGGTTCCGGGGGCTGACGTCCATCAGCATGCCCAGGCGACTGGGGATGCCCTTGAAATACCAGATATGGCTGACGGGGGCGGCAAGCTCGATGTGGCCCATGCGCTCGCGGCGTACCTTGCTCCGGGTGACCTGCACGCCGCATTTGTCGCAGATTTTTTCCTTGTCGCGGTATTTAATGCGCTTGTATTTGCCGCAGCTGCACTCCCAGTCCTTGACAGGGCCAAAGATGCGCTCGCAAAACAGGCCGCCGCGCTCGGGCTTTAAGGTGCGGTAGTTGATGGTTTCAGGCTTGGTGACCTCACCATAGCTCCACTCGCGAATTTCCTCCGGGGAGGCCATGCCAATCTGGATGGATTCCAGGTTTGTCAGTTCAAACATTCAATATATCTCCTTGCGCCTGCGTAAGGTCACTCAATTTCCAGCTCGTCGTCGTCAAAATCCAATTCCAGGTCGTCATCAAGGTCAGAATCGTCCTCCTCAGCGTCGGCGATGATGCCGCCCTGCGGCACGGTCGCGGGCTGCGCATCCTCATCGATCTCATCTGCCAGGGCCAGGTCGTCCAGGTCCAGGCTCAAGGCTTCTGCGGACAGTTCCTCGATGTTTTCGGGGATGACCGGCGCTTCTTCCTCGATATGCTCGCGCGGCATGGGCTGGTCGTCATCGTCAAACTCACGGATGACAATCTGCTCCTTGTTCTCGCCCCAGACCTTGATGTCCAGGCTCAGCGCCTGCAGCTCCTTGATTAAGACCTTGAAACTCTCCGGGATACCGGGGGTGGGGATGGAGTTGCCCTTGACGATGGCCTCATAGGCCTTGACGCGGCCCACCACGTCGTCAGACTTGACCGTCAGTATTTCCTGCAAGGTATTCGCGGCGCCATAAGCCTCCAGCGCCCACACTTCCATCTCGCCAAAGCGCTGGCCGCCAAACTGCGCCTTGCCGCCCAGCGGCTGCTGGGTGACCAGGGAGTAAGGCCCGGTGGAGCGCGCGTGCATCTTGTCATCCACCAGGTGGTGCAGCTTCAGGTAGTACATATAGCCGACGGTGACTTTGTTTTCAAAGGGTTCGCCGGTGCGTCCGTCGTACAGGATGGTCTTGCCATCGCGGGACAGACCGGCTTTCTCCAGGGTGTCCTCGATGTCTTTTTCGTTGGCACCGTCAAAGACCGGGGTCGCGATGTGCCAGCCCAGCCTTTTGGCGGCCATGCCCAGGTGCACTTCCAGCACCTGTCCCAGGTTCATCCGGGAGGGGACGCCCAGGGGGTTTAGGACGATATCAAGCGGCGTGCCGTCGGGCAAGAAGGGCATGTCCGCCTCCGGAATGATGCGGGAGACAACGCCCTTGTTGCCGTGGCGGCCGGCCATCTTGTCACCAACGGAGATCTTGCGCTTTTGCGCGATGTAGACGCGGACCATCTGGTTGACACCGGGGGACAGCTCATCTTTGTTCTCCCGGGTGAAGAGCTTCACGTCCACCACGATGCCGGATTCGCCGTGGGGCACCTTGAGTGAGGTGTCGCGCACCTCCCGCGCCTTTTCGCCAAAGATGGCGCGCAGCAAGCGCTCCTCCGCGGTCAGCTCGGTCTCGCCCTTGGGGGTGACCTTGCCCACCAGGATATCGCCGGAGCGCACCTCTGCGCCGATGCGCACGATGCCGTACTCGTCCAAGTCCTTTAGGGCCTCGTCGCCCACATTGGGGATGTCGCGGGTGATTTCCTCCGGTCCCAGTTTGGTTTCGCGGGCTTCGGACTCGTATTCCTCAATATGGATGGAGGTATAGACATCATCTTTAACCAGCTTTTCGCTGATTAGGACGGCGTCCTCGTAGTTGTAACCTTCCCAGGTCATAAAGCCGATTAAGACGTTGCGGCCCAGGGCAATCTCACCCAGCTCAGTCGCGGGGCCGTCGGCCAGCAGGTCACCGGCCTTCACCTTGTCGCCCGCATCCACACGGGGACGCTGGTTGATGCAGGTGGACTGGTTGCTTCTGGCAAACTTGGTCAATTTGTAACCATGCTTCTCGCCCAGCTCATCTCGAATCACAATCTCATCCGCGGATACGCTGTCCACGGTGCCGTCGTGCTTGGACAGAAGCACCACGCCCGAGTCATAGGCGGCCTTGTATTCCATCCCGGTGCCCACGATGGGCGCCTGGGGGATCAGCAGCGGCACAGCCTGGCGCTGCATGTTGGAACCCATCAGCGCGCGGTTGGCGTCGTCGTTTTCCAGGAAGGGAATCATCGAGGTGGCGACGGAAACCAGCTGCTTGGAGGAGACGTCAATATAGTCCACCTTCTCGCGCGGCACGCGGAGCACCTCATCCCGCCACCTGACGGTGACCAGCTCGTTTTCAAAGCTGCCGTCCTCATTGAGCGGTTCCAGCGCCTGGGCGACATTGTATTTGTCCTCTTCATCCGCTGTCATGAACGCAATCTCATCCGTGACCCGGTGGGTCTTGGGATCCACCTTGCGGTAGGTGGCCTCGATGAAGCCGTACTCGTTGATGCGGGCATAGGTCGCCAGGGAGCCAATCAGGCCGATGTTGGGGCCTTCAGGCGTTTCGATGGGGCAGATGCGCGCGTAGTGGCTGTAGTGCACGTCGCGCACTTCCATGCCGGCGCGGTCACGGTTGAGGCCGCCGGGGCCCAGGGCTGACAGGCGGCGCTTGTGCGTTAATTCCGCGAGGGGATTGGGCTGGTCCATGAACTGGGACAGCTGGGAGGAGCCAAAGAACTCCTTGATGGCGGCGGACACGGGGCGGATGTTGATCAAATCGCCCGGCTTTACGTCGTTGGCGTCCTGGATGGCCATGCGCTCGCGCACCACGCGCTCCAAGCGGGACATGCCGATGCGCACCTGGTTTTGCAGCAGCTCACCCACAGAGCGCAGGCGGCGGTTGCCCAGGTGGTCGATATCGTCAATGTCGCCCACACCGTAGGGCAGGCCCAGAAGGTAGCTGACGGAGGCCACGATGTCGTCAATGATGATGTGCTTGGGCACCAGGTTTCCAGCCTGCTCGGTGACGGCACGCTTCCAGTCATCCTCAGGCACCTGGCTTAAAATATGCTTCAAGGTGGGCAGATGGACAGCCTCCAGAATGCCGCATTCCTTGGGGTCAAAGGGCAGGTGGGAGGCGGCGTCGGCGAAGTTGTTGCCAACCACCTTGTGGATGTGGTCGCCGACTTTGAGCATCACCACGTTGACGCCGGCGTTTTGAATCAAAAGCGCCGTTTCCTCCGTGATGGTTTGATCCTTTTTGACAAATACCTCACCAGTCTCAGGGTCCGAGATGGTCTGGGCAGCGATATGCCCCGCGATGCGGTCGGCCACGCCCAGCTTTTTGTTGTACTTATAGCGGCCCACGCGCATTAAATCATAGCGCTTGGGGTCAAAAAACAGGTTGCGTAAAAGAACCCGGGCGCCTTCCTCCGTGGGCGGCTCGCCGGGCTTTTGGCGGCGGTAGATTTCAAGCAGGGCATCGGTCTCGGATTTGATGTTGGCGTCGGCGTTGGCGATGGTGGTCATCAGCCGCTCATCCTCGCCCAGCAGGTCAATCAGCTGCTGGTCGGTGCCGTAGCCCAGCGCCCGTAAAATCACAGTTACGGGCAGCTTGCGGGCACGGTCAATGCGCACCCAGAGGCCGTCGTTGCTGTCGGTTTCAAATTCAATCCAGGCGCCGCGATTGGGGATAATCTGGCCTGCGAACAGGTGCTTGCCAGCCTTGTCAATCTGCTTTGAATAATAAACGCCTGGGGAGCGCACCAACTGGCTGACGATGACGCGCTCAGCCCCGTTGATGATGAAGGTGCCGTGCTCGGTCATCAAGGGGAAATCCCCCATGAAGACTTCGCTTTCCTTGATTTCGCCGGTCTCCTTGTTCTTGAGCCGCACAAACACTTTCAGCGGCGCGGCGTAGGTCAAATCCCGTTCTTTGCAGCGCTCCACGCTGTTTTTGGGATTGTTGTCCAAAACATAGTCGACAAACTCCAGCACCAGGTTCTCGCTGTAGTCTGTAATGGGGGAGACGTCGCTGAGCACTTCCCGGAAATCCTCTTCCAGAAAACGCCGGTACGAGTTTTTCTGCACTTCGATTAGGTTGGGCATGTCAAGTACTTCGTCGATGCGTGAGAAACTGACGCGATTACGCAGTTTTCCCATTTGGACCTCATGAGCCATATTAACAAATCACCCCTTTATTGCTGCCCAGTCGCCCATGCGGAAGCGGATTATATAATATAAGGAAACAATCCTGACTTCCTGCACAGTAACGATACTGATGCAATCATAAACAATAGCACCGTTTCGGGGGTCTGTCAAGCATTTTGGACAAATGCTGAAAACAAAGCCCGGATTGCATTTTTAAGTGCAACATGCCGAACATCGTTTCGGAGTGCTTGCTGACTTGATTATATCCTTCAGTTTCTCCTCGAACAACTCCTCTGGGGTTTTGTAGTTAAAGCGTCTACGTGGAAGCTGGTTGATGTATCGGTTGATCCGGGTCAGCATCTCTGCTTCCAGGTCTGCAAGGGATCGACCCTTGGGGATGAAACGCCGGACAATTCCATTCCAGTTTTCCGAGGTCCCCCGCTCGAAACTGCTGTAAGGATGCGCATAGTAGGCCGTCAAGCGCCCATTGCCTTCAATTTCGTCCACTGTTGAAAACTCTGGCCCATTGTCGAAGGTAATGCTTTTGAACACTGAA
>JAAYFC010000033.1 GCA_012728435.1 Clostridiales bacterium
TCCTGGGTTATACTGCTCATAGAGAAAGAGTTCCTTTCGTTGAAGTTGTCCAGCAACAACATTCTAACCGATTTGAACCCTTTCTCTTCCTTTACGCCTCCTTTCGCTACGCTCTGTCCAATATGTATGGTACTCCTACAGTGGTCACGATATGGCAACCTCTTTGTTCATTGCGCGCGCTCATTGCGTATGCTATACTTTGTTCAGGATATATCATTGTTTGAACATCGTTCATCCTTAAAGGAAGGGGGAATGGATTTGCGCTACAACCCTTTTGATGACGCGCAAAGACAGGAATTTCATCAAGGCACAAGCCGCCACGCCTACCAGGCCTTTGGAGCGCACCCCGTATGGCAGGATGTGGACTGCTGGCATTTTACGGTCTGGGCGCCCAACGCGCAGGCGGTCAGCCTAACGGGCGAATTCTGTTTTTGGGACTACGAAAAATACCCCATGACCAAGCAGTTCGACGGCACGTGGGAGATCAGGCTGCCCGACATCCTTTTCACCAAGGACGCGGATCCAGCCTGCTTTCATTATGCGGGGGCAGAGGAGAAGCTGCGCACCTACAAATACGCCATCAAGGGCGCGGATGGTAACTGGACCTTGAAGGCCGATCCCTACGCCTTTGCCGGGGAACTGCGCCCCAACACCGCCAGCATCCTGTATGACATGGATGGCTACGAGTGGGGTGACAGCGAGTGGATGAAGCAGCGCGAGGAATGGGTGCCCTATTCCAGCCCTGTTAATATTTATGAGATGCATCTGGGCTCCTGGCGCCGGGGCGAGAACGGCAACATGCTAAGTTACGGGGAGATCGCCGACCAGCTGATCCCCTATATTGAAGAGATGGGCTACACCCATGTGGAGCTGCTGCCCGTGATGGAGCACCCGCTGGACATGTCCTGGGGCTATCAGGTGACGGGCTATTACGCCGCCACCGCGCGTCACGGCACGCCGCATGACTTGATGAACTTCATCGACCGCATGCACCAGGCGGGCATCGGCGTCATTCTGGACTGGGTGCCGGCGCACTTCCCGCGGGATGAGTTCGGCCTGCGCCGCTTTGACGGCACCCCCTGCTATGAGCATACGGACCCGCGGCGGGCGGAGATGCCCCAGTGGGGCACCATGATGTTTGACTTCGCCCGGGGCGAGGTGTGCAGCTTCCTGCTGTCCAACGCCTGCTTCTGGCTGGAGTACTTCCACGCGGACGGCCTGCGCTGTGACGCGGTCAGCTCCATGCTCTACCACGATTTCGCGCGCGAGGGGGATTACCTGCCCAACGAGTTTGGCGGGCGGGAAAACCTGGACGCCATCGCCTTCATGCAGCGCCTGAATCAGACGGTCTACCGGGATTTCAAGGGCGTGATGATGATCGCGGAGGAATCCTCCGCCTATCCCATGGTCACCCGGCCCATTGACATGGGCGGGCTGGGTTTTGGCTTTAAGTGGAACATGGGCTGGATGAATGACATGCTGTCCTATGTCAAGCTGGATCCCATCTACCGCCGCTGGCACCACGACAAACTTACCTTCTCCCTGTTCTATGCTTTCAGCGAAAACTACATCCTGCCCTTCTCCCATGACGAGGTGGTTCACGGCAAGGGCTCTATGCTGGACAAGCAGCCGGGGGATCTGTGGCAGAAGTTCGCGGGCCTGCGCGCTCTGTATGGCTACACCATGGCCCACCCGGGCAAGAAACTGCTGTTTATGGGCAGTGAGTTTGGCCACTTCATCGAGTGGAATTACGACGGCCAGCTGGACTGGTTTTTGATGGTCTACGAAAAGCACCCGGATTTGTGCCGCTGTGTGCGCGTGCTCAACCACTTCTACCGCGACAACCCTCCCTTCTGGCAGATAGAGGACAGCTGGGACGGCTTTTTGTGGCTGACGGCGGATGACAACGAGCGCAGCATCGTGGTCTTCATGCGCACGGACAAGGAAGGCCAATCCATCATCAGCATGACCAACTTTACCTCCGCCTTCTACCCTGTCTTCCGCTTCGGGTTGCCGCAGCCCGGCACCATTACAGAAATTTTTAACACCGATTTAAAGGAATACGGCGGCTCCAACCAGTACAACGCGCACCCCATCAAGGCGGAGGAGGAGATCTGCAACAACCTGCCCTACTCCGTTCAGGTGTGCGTGCCGCCGCTGTCCACGGTGTATTTCAGCTACGATAAAAAGCCGCTGCCCAAAAAACTGGCGGATGCAAAAGCAACCAAAACCAAAGAACCGGACGCAACCAAAACTGACCTGAAGGAGGAATGAGCGAATGCAACAACACAAAACCTGCGTAGCCATGCTGCTGGCAGGCGGACAAGGGAGCAGGCTGGGCATCCTGACACGCCATGTTGCCAAACCAGCGGTTCCCTATGGCGGGAAGTACCGGATTATCGACTTCCCCCTGTCAAATTGCGCCAATTCGGGCATTGATACAGTGGGTGTGTTAACCCAGTACAAGCCCATGGAGCTCAACTCCTACATCGGTTCCGGCGCGCCCTGGGATCTGGACATCTCAACCGGCGGCGTCTTTGTCCTGCCGCCCTACTCCAAGGGGGAGGAAGGCGAATGGTACAAGGGCACGGCCAACGCCATTTACCAGAACCTGGCCTTCATTGAGCAGTTCAACCCCAAGTATGTGCTGATTTTATCCGGCGACCACATCTACAAATGCGATTACGCGGAGATGCTGGCCCACCACATCAAGCATGAAGCTGCGCTCACCGTGGCCGTGCGCCAGGTGCCCTGGGAGGACGCCAGCCGCTTTGGCCTGATGAACACGGACGAGGACGGCCGCATCATCGAGTTTGAGGAGAAGCCCAAAAACCCCAAGAGCAACAACGCCAGCATGGGCGTGTATGTCTTCACCTGGGAAAAGCTGCGGGATTACCTCACCAGCGATGAGCGGGATCCCAAAAGCCAGAACGACTTTGGCAAAAACATCATCCCCACTATGCTAAACGCCGGGGAGCGCCTGGTGGCCTGGAACTTCAACGGCTACTGGAAGGACGTGGGCACCATCGAAAGCCTGTGGGACGCCAACATGGACTTGCTCAGCCCCACGCCGCCCATCAACCTGCATGACCGCAAGTGGCGCATCTACGCCCGCAACGTGGGCGAGCCGCCGCATTTCGCTTCCCCTAAAGGGGTCATCCAAAACTCCCTTGTCACCGAGGGCTGCGAGGTGTATGGCAAGGTCGTTCATTCGGTCTTAAGCGCCGATGTCAAGGTGGCAGAGGGAGCAGTCGTTGAGGACGCGGTCATCATGCCCCACGCAAAAATCGGCAAAAACGCGGTCATCCGCCGCGCGATCATCGCGGAAAACGCGGAGATCGGCGAAGGCGCGGTCATTGGGGAGGAGACGGGCGACATCGCGGTGGTCGGCAGCAACACCATCGTCGCCCCCGGGTACGTCCTCAAGGCCGGCGAGCAGCTTGGAGAGTGAGGTTACAAGATGAAACAAAACATTGTAGGTCTTATTTATACCGGGGAGCGCGTGGATGAACTGCAGGAGTTGACGCGCTACCGCAACACGGCCGCTTTGCCCATGGTGGGCCGCTACCGGCTGATTGACTTCACCCTGGCCAACATGATCCACTCAGGTATCAAAAACATCGGCATCATCATGCAGAAGAATTACCACAGCCTGATGGACCACCTGGGCAGCGGGCGGGAGTGGAACCTGCACGGCAAACGCTCCGGCCTGACCATCTTGCCGCCCTTTATGTCCCGGGAAAACGTGGGCGTGTACGACGGGCTGCTGGATGCGCTGCACAACAACATGAACTTCATGCGCAGAAGCGTGGAGCGCAACATCGTGGTCACCGACAGCAACGTGCTCTACCAGGTGGATTTCCGGGACATGATGAACCACCACCTGGACAACAAGGCGGACATCACCCTTCTTTACACCAAGGACAGAAACGTCAGGCGCAACGCCCGCGGCCGCTATTTGCAGGTGGAGAAAGACCAGGTCACAAAGCTGGAGATTGACCCCACCATCCCGCATTTTGAAAACACCTATGTGGGCGCCTTTATCATCAGGCGGGAGTTGCTCATCGACCTGGTGGACCGCGCGGTGGCCTCCGGCCAGCATCATTCCTCCCGGGAGATGATCGCGCAGATGGTTTCTGAGCGCATCTACCGTATCGGCGCCTTTGAGTGCCCCGGCCGCGTGTGGATGATCGACTCGGTCGAAAGCTACTACCAGTGCAACATGGACTTCCTAAACGACAAACTGCGCGCCCAGGCCTTCCGGGATGACAAGCCCGTGTGGACCAAGCTGCGCGATGAAATGCCCGCCCGCTACATGGGGGATTCTCTGGTCACCAACACCCTGGTGGCGGATGGCTGCCTTATTGAGGGCACAGTCGAAAACAGCATCCTCTTCCGCGGTGTGGTGGTCAAGCCCGGCGCGGTGATCCGCAACTCCATCATCATGCAGGACGCGGTCATCTCCCGCAACGCGGAGGTGGAAAACTGCATCCTGGACAAGCAGACCACCCTACGGGAGGATGTCCGGCTGATCGCCCCGCGCTCCTACCCCCTGGTGGTCCCCAAAAACTTGACAATTTGACGCCTCATTTGTTAGCCTCATACAGGCGGTGACTGACGCGAAGGAGGAACAATCCATGAAAATTCTGTTCACAGCCAGCGAATGCGTGCCCTTTGTCAAAACGGGCGGCTTGGCTGATGTGGTGGGCTCCCTGGCCCCGGCGCTGGCCGAGCAGGGGCATGATGTACGGGTCATTTTGCCCAAGTACAGTATGATTCCGCACGAATATGAGCGCAAGATGACCCATGTGGTCGATTTTGAGGTCAGCCTGGGCTGGCGGCGCCAGTACTGCGGCATAGAGCAATTAGAGCGCGGCGGCGTGACTTACTACTTTGTGGACAACCGCTATTACTTTGGCCGCAACTACATCTACGGTGTGGGCGGGGACGAGCATGAGCGCTACGCCTTCTTCTGCCGCGGGGTCCTAAACGCCCTGCCGCTGATTCCCTTCGCGCCGGATGTCATCCACGCGCACGACTGGCAAACCGGGATGATCCCGGCCCTGCTGCGCATTCAGTACGCTGGCCTGCCCCTGTATGACAGCATCCGCACCGTGATGACCATCCACAACCTGCAATACCAGGGCATCTTTGGCGTCAAGGACGTGCAGGACATGCTGGGCCTGCAGGACGAAGTTTTCACCGATGACAAACTGGAGTACTTTGGCAACGTCAACTTCTTAAAAGCCGGCATTGTCTACGCGGACGAGGTCACCACCGTCAGCCCCAGCTACGCCGAGGAAATCCAGACCGCCTACTACGGCGAGCGCCTGGACGGCCTGCTGCGCGCGCGGCACAACCACTTAACAGGCATTCTAAACGGCATCGATGTGCGGGAATACGACCCGGCAACGGATCCCTCCATCGCCCAGAACTACAGCGTGAAGGACATGTCCGGCAAGGCCGCGTGCAAGCGCGCCCTGCAGGAGGAGCTGGGCCTGGAAGTGCGCCCCGATGTGCCCATCATCGCGATGATCGGCCGCCTCAACAGCCAAAAAGGCTTGGATCTGGTGGACTATGTCATCGCCGACATCATGCGCGAGGACCTGCAGTTGGTCTGCCTGGGCATGGGTGAGTCCCGCTATGTCAACCTCTTTAGCTGGGCGGAGCAAAACTACCCCGGTCGTGTCGCAGCCAGCTTTGTGATGGACCACGGCCTGGCGCACCGCATCTACGCGGGTGCCGATCTGTTCCTGATGCCCTCCGCCTTTGAGCCCTGCGGCCTCTCCCAGATGATCGCGCTGCGCTACGGCACCGTGCCCGTGGTGCGGGAGACCGGCGGCCTGCGGGATACAGTGCTCTCCTACAACGAGTACACCAAGGACGGCAATGGCTTTACCTTCTTCAACTACAACGCGCACGACATGCTTAACGTCATCCGCCGCGCGCTGCATTACTACCATAACGAGCGTGAGGTCTGGGCTCTGCTTCAGGAGCGCGGCATGACGGCGGACTTCTCCTGGCTGCAGTCCTCCAGGATCTATCTGGATCTGTACAAGAAGCTGATGCCAGCCCTTTTGGGTGAAGGCAAGCCCGCGGACAAGGCCGAGGACAAGCCGGCAGCGGCGGAAGCGCCCGCGCCCAAGCCCAAACGGGTCACCAAGGCAACGCCCAAAGCCCCGGCGGCCAAGAAGGAGCCTGCCGCCAAGAAGGAGCCTGCCGCCAAGGCCAAGGCCGCGCCCAAAGCCGCCGCGGTCAAGAAGGAAACCGCCGCCAAGCCGGCCGCTGCCAAAAAGCCCGCAGCTGCCAAGAAGGCAGCGGAGAAACCGGCGGATGTGCCCGCTGCCAAGCCGGCACCCCGCACACGCAAGACAAAGACTGAGAAGACGGAAGAATAACCATTTTCCGCACAATCAAAACCACCGGCCCGCACACATTAGCGAGCCGGTGGCTTTTGCTTGTCTTGTTTAATCCGCCTGCAGCCTGGCGTTGTTGATGAAGCCGCGGGTGCGCAGGCCCATGTACTCCGTTTCAATATACGCCGATTGATCCGCGAACTGCCCGTATGCCAGTAAAATCACTTTGCTGTCGGCTGGGATCTCAAACAGCCAGGTCGATGGTGACATCGGGTCGTCCGTGAGGTAGGCAGCGGAGGTGATGGTCGCTTGCTGATACGCAAAGCGCAGCGCCTGCAGGTTCAATGACGCCGGGAGCATGCCGGAAGGGATATAGCCGATCCGGTTGCGGTTGCCAGGCAGCTCGTAGCCAATCATCGCCCAGCCATCCTCCGCGCCAAACACCCTGATGCGGCCGCCGGCTAGCAAGGCCTGGCCGTTTGCCGCGCGGTAAAACCCCTCGCCCGGGCCGGAGTACACCGCGGTCTCCCCGTCATGATAAATGTATTCCAAGCTGTCCGGTAAAACAGGGACGTCAACAGGATATGAATGGCTCTGTTCATCTGAAGTCTGTTGGCTTTGCCCAGGTTCCCAAAGGGGCTTTGGGGGCGTAGCAGTCTGGTGGGGCGTGTGCTGGATGGGCTGGATATAGGCGCGGTAGGTGACCAGCTTGCCGCTGAGATAGCCAATCTGCTGATCGGGCAGGACGATTTCATACCAGCCCGCGGCTGTTTGCCCCGTTGTGGGGAAGATCTGTCCGGGCTGGCCTTTGGCAATCAACGCGTGATCTGTGCTGTCGCCCGCGCGGATATTGACCACGGTGTGAAACCGCACCGTGACTTCCCCAACCAGGGTCATGCTTTGCGCCTGCGCGGGTGGAGCCAGATACAAAAGCGCCAGCGGCACAGCGGTAAACAGGCCAAACAAACTGTGTTTTTCACACTATCATCCTTCATTTTTTCTGCCCTTATTTTATCGGGCAAGCGCGGGTTTGTCCATCGCAAGCGGGATATATCCAACATGAAAACGCCCTCTGGCTATGCAGGTGCCAAAGGGCGCCAGGGGCACGAATGTGGCTTAGTGCTCCTTGTTCATCTCGCTGTTGAGCTCCACCGCTTGCTCCATCCACAGGTAGAACAGGTTTTGCTCCAACACTTCCTTGATGGCGGCGTTTACCTCTGCCAGCAATTCCGGCTGGTCCTTGGGCAGCGCGACTGCGATGCCTTCGGAGGTAAAGGGGAAGGCCTCCGGGCAGATGACCAGGTCATCATAGTTTGCCACATACTGCGCGGCGATCACATCCGCCAGTGCCATGGCGTCCACCTGTTTGCTCAGCAGCATCATCACGCCGTCGGGCACCTTGGCAATCAATTCCAGCTGGGCGTCCTGCAGGTAGTCCTCCACCATGGTTGCCTGCAGGGAGCCGTTTTGCGCGGCCACCTTTTTGCCGTTCAAATCGGCCAGGATTTTGAAGGTGTCCGCGTTGTCCTTGTGCACCACCAGTTGCTGGTTGCTTTCGTTGTAGTAGATGTCAGAGAAATCCATGCTCTCCGCGCGCTCGGGGGTGGGGTCAAAGCCGGCCAGGGCGATGTCCACTTTGCCGGTGGTGATGGCAGCCAGCACGCCGTCAAAATCGTAGGAATCAATGACCAATTCAACGCCCAGGTAGGCCGCGATGTATTTGGCCAGCTCCATATCAGCGCCCACAGGCTCGCCATCCGGGCCCGGGAACTCATAGGGCGCGTAGTCCGGAGAGGTGCCGACCACCAGCTTGCCGGCAGTCTTGATGGCGTCCAGCTTGCTCTCCGCCGCGGCCGTTAGTGCCAGTGTGAACATCAGGGCCAAGACCAGCAGACCTGCAATCCATTTCTTCATTCAGACAGTCCTCCTTGCTTGATGTCTTTAGTATAGACTGAATAAATATGCGTGTCAACCAGGAAACAGGCAAGCAGCGGAAAATTCGGAAAAATTTCCTCAGCACCAAATTTATCAGTGTTTCCTGCGGAAGAAATCAAACCAGAAACCGCATAAGCATACGAAAGTGGTAATAATTTTGCAAAACCGCTACCCATAAACGCGCAACTGTGGTATTATCATACAGCGTGTTTGCATATTGATGCAGAACATACGCGAAAGCCTGATGGAAAGGAAAGCCTGGATGTACACCAACTTTATGCCCAATACCCTGCGGGTGCTGTCGCGCTACGGGGGGCTGTTTTTACAGGGGGCAGGTATCACCCTGCTGCTGAGCGCGATTACCGTTTTCTTCGGCGCCATCTTCGGCTCGCTGCTGGCCTTGATGCGCAGAAGCAGGCTGGGCCCCGTGCGCTGGCTGGCCACCACCTATGTGGAGGTGGTGCGCGGCACGCCCCTTTTGCTGCAGCTGTATGTGTTTTATTTTATTCTGCCCGATCTTGTGCGGTTTATCAGCCTGTCCAAATTTGCCAGCGTGTCCATCGCCCTGATTTTCAATTCCGCGGCCTATGTGTGTGAGATTGTGCGCGCGGGCATCGCCGCGGTGGATCCGGGACAGGCGGAGGCCGCCCGCTCGCTGGGGTTGGGCGCCCGGCAAACCATGGCGAGGGTGGTGCTGCCCCAGGCCATTAAAAACATTCTGCCGGCGCTGGGCAACGAGTTTGTCACCGTCATCAAGGAAACCTCCCTGGCATCCGTCTTTTTTGTGGGGGATTTGATGACGCAATACAACATTGTCAAGGGCAGCATGCACCTGGTGATTGAGCCCTTGATGATTGTGGGCGTGGTGTATTTTGTGCTGACCTTTGTATTAAGTAAGCTCATCGCCCGTTATGAGAGGAGGCTGAAGGCAAGTGATTGAGACCATCAATTTATTTAAGGACTTTGGCGACCTGAACGTGCTGCAGGGCATCACAGAGACCATCAACACAGGCGAGGTCATCTCTATCATCGGGCCGTCCGGCTCCGGCAAATCCACCTTCCTGCGCTGCTTGAATATGCTGGAAGTACCCACCGCCGGCAGCGTGCTGTTTGATGGGGTTGATTTGACGGATCCAGGCACACAGATCGACCTGCACCGCCAAAAAATGGGTATGGTCTTCCAGCACTTCAATGTCTTCCCGCATCTGAGCGTGAAGGAAAACATCACCCTGGCGCCCGTGTTGCTTAAAAAGCGCACCCAACAGGAAGCGGATGACTATGCCTCAGAGCTGCTTGCCAGGGTGGGCCTGTCAGACAAGGCGCATGAGCACCCGCGCCGCCTCTCCGGCGGGCAAAAGCAGCGCCTGGCCATTGTGAGGGCACTGGCAATGGACCCGCGGGTGATGCTGTTTGACGAGCCCACCAGCGCCCTTGACCCGGAGATGGTGGGCGAGGTGCTGCAGGTCATCAAATCCCTGGTCAAATCCGGCATGACCTGCATCATCGTCACGCACGAGATGGGCTTTGCCAGGGAAGTTTCCAGCCGTGTCTTCTTCATGGACGAGGGCATCATCGCCGAGCAGGGCAGCCCGACGGAGCTGTTTGACCACCCGCAAAACCCCAGAACCCAGGCGTTTTTAAGCAGGGTTCTCTATTAACAAACGCCGTTTAAAAGGCTTGCGTACCTGCTGTGTGAACGGGTAGAATACAGGAAACGAAAGACCGTTTGCTGATACACGCAGGACCTTGATGGAGGGATGCAGGATGCGCCGCCGGTTTAAAGACCAATTGCAACGACTGAATTACGAGATGGTGCTCATGGGCAGCCTGATTGAGCGCGCGGTAGAAACAGCCAGTGAGCTGATGGTGACGGGCGATATGGAAGCTGCGCAGCGCCTTAAAGCTGGCGATGAGGAGATCGACCGCAAGGAGCGGGAGATTGAAACCATGTGCATGAGCTTAATGCTGATGCAGCCGGACGCGACAGACCTGCGCTTTATTTCCGCGGCGCTCAAGATGATTACCGATATGGAACGCATCGCGGACCAGGCCTCTGACATCGCGGAAATTTTAACCATGCCCCACGAGGGTGAGCGCCTGCCCTTTCCCTCCCATTTGCAGCAGATGGCCAAGGCGGCCAGCCGCATGGTGCACGAGGCGGTGGAGGCCTACGTGACGCGCGACTTTTTGCTGGCGCGCAAGGTGATTGAGGAGGATGACGCGGTGGATGTGCTGTTTGACAAGGTCAAGTCCGACATCCTGGGCCTGCTGGACCAGTCCTGCCGCAACGGCGTGCTGGTGGACAGCCAGCAGCTGCTGGATATGTTGATGATTGCCAAATACCTGGAGCGCAGCGCGGACCACGCGGTCAACATCGCCGAGTGGGTGGAGTACGCCATGACCGGCAAGCACAAGGGCACCAATCTGCAAAGGCCCGTCAAATGGTAACGCGCAACATCAAGCCCGGCCGCTACCGCCATTTCAAGGGCGGGCTGTATGAGGTGTTGTTTGTAGCAAGGCACTCCGAAACTCTGGAGATGATGGTGGTCTACCGCGCGCTGTATGGCGAGGGCGGTTACTGGGTGCGCCCGCTTTCGATGTTCCTGGAAAACGTGGAGGTAGACGGCCGGCGTGTCCCCCGGTTCGCCCACCAGGCAGATAGCGAATAAAGGGATAAAAATGAGCACTTGCGGAAGTGTCCGCAGGTGCTTTTTGCTGCTTGTGTAATCAGTCCAAAGGATAGATGAGCGGCCAGGCGGTGAGCTCGGAGAAGGTGGGGTGGATGGTCATCCCGTGCTCCACCGGCAGCCAGGTGCCGGGCTTGTCAGCCTGCCCGGGCCCGCCCGCGTTCATCAGATAGGCCCAGGGCTGCACAATGGTGCCGGCTTGCGGCCCCACCACATGCACGCCCAGGATGCGCTTGTCATCCAGCGTGATCACCTTGGCAAACCCGTCGTCCGGCCTGTTTTTTGAGTAGCCCATGGAAATGCCGGCGATGACGTCAGAATAATGGTAGCGGTTCACGCGCACCTTGTCGCCGTACTGCGCGCGGGCTTCTTTTTCGCTCATGCCCACGCTGCCCACCTGCGGGTGGGTGAAAACGGCGGAGGGGACGGCTTCATAGCTGGCGACGCGGGTGTCGTCGCCAAAGAGGATGTTGTTGAGTATCTCGGCTTCATAATTGGCCTTGTGGCGCAGGGGGAACTTGCCGTTCACATCGCCGATGGCATAAATGCCCGCCACATTGGTGCGCAGCTTTTCGTCGGTGATGACATAGCCGTTTTTATCTGTATTAACGCCAACAGCGCCCAGGTTCAGGCTGCTTGTGTTGGGCACGATGCCAGGCGCCAGCAGCACTTCCTGAGCGCCTGCTTCGTATTCCTCGCCTGTTTGGCGGTCGCGGAAGGTCATGATTTTTTGCTCACCCTCCACCCGGATGCGCTGCGGCACCGCCTCATACAAAAAGGTGACGCCCACGTCCTCCAACTGCTTGCGCACAAAGGGCGGGATCTCCTCATCCAGCCCGCGCAGGATGGTCTCGCTGCGCACGGCTACGGTTACCTTGGTGCCAAAGGCGGAAAACACATGCGCGAACTCCAGCGCCGTGAACCCGCCGCCGATGATCAGCAGGCTGTCATAGGGCTTCTTGGGAAACTGATCGCCAAAGAAGGACTCGCTGGTCAAATAGCCGACGTCGTTTAGGCCTTCCATGTCCGGGATCCGGCTTTTGCTGCCGGTGGCGATGATGATTTTGTCCGCGGTGATGTTCTCCGTACCGCCTTCATTCATGGTGATATTCAGGGTGTTTTTGTCAACAAAGCTGCCTTCGCCCCGAAAGACGGTCACGCCTTTCATCTTGCTGATGTCGCGATCCAGGTCCTGGGTGACGTCAATCTGCCGCCACATACGCCTGGACACTTTGGCCCAGTCGATGCTGGGCTTGTCAAAGCTAATGCCCACGCGCTCGCCGCGCTCCGCGTCGCGGATCAAGTCCGCCGGGTAAACCAGCATCTTGGAGGGGATGCAGCCCCGGTTTAAGCAGGTGCCGCCAAAAGCGCCTTTTTCAATCACGGCGACGGATTTGCCTGCTGCCAGCGCGCCTTCCATAATTATCAAACCGCTGCCGGCGCCCAGTACAGCGATGTCAAAATGTTTCATTCACGTGTCTCCTTGTACGTTGTGCCAAATGGCTAAGGTCAATTTACCCACTTTGGGCTGGATTTACTACAAATCCACTTCAAAACTTCCTGATGAAACACCGCAAACAGGCCATAAAATGGTTTACGAAAACCTTTTCCCGTGATAAGATATGGGTAGCACCGTGTTACATGGGCGCACCATGCCTTAAAATAGCGTCACAATGACTGGAACATGAAAGGAGACACCATGACTGACACAGACCGCGTATTGTCCAATTTCACCCAAACCGTGCGCGAGGACCGCGAATACGCCAAGAAAAAACTGCGTATCGGCATCATCGGCACCGGCTGGATTGCCGAGGCGCATGTAGAAAGCTACCTCAAGCAGCCGGATGTGGAGATCGTCGCCATGGCCGATCTCATCCCCGGCAAGGCCGAGAAGTTTGCCGAATACTACGGCATCACCGGCGTCAATTTCTATCCGGACCACAAAAGCATGCTGGAGCGCGAGAAGCTGGATGCCGTCAGCGTCTGCACCTACAACACCGAGCATGCTTCCTGCACCATTGAGGCCTTAAACCGCGGCGTGCACGTGCTGCTTGAAAAGCCCATGACCGCGACGGTTGAGGAAGCGGCAGAGATTATGAGGGCTGAGAAGAAGAGCGGCAAGCTGCTCTCCATCGGTTTCCAGCCGCGCATGGACGCCAACATGCAGCAGATCAAAAAGATCGTGGATTCCGGCGCCCTAGGCAAGATTTACTACATCCAGACGGGCGGCGGCCGCCGGCGCGGCATCCCCAACAGCACCTTTATTGAGAAAAAGACGGCAGGCATCGGCGCCCTGGGCGACATCGGCTGCTATTCCCTGGACATGGTGCTAAACGCGGTGGGCTATCCCAAGCCCCTGACCGCCTCTGGCTACACCTCCAACTTCTTTGGCACCTCCACGGATTATCAAAAGCCCGAGGACGCCGCCCGCTTTGACGTGGACGATTTTGCCGCGGCTTTCATCCGCCTGGAGGGCGAGTTGATTCTGGACTTCCGCATCTCCTGGGCCATGCACCTGGACACCCCCGGTGACACCGTCATCCTGGGTACCAAGGGCGCATTGCGCATCCCCTCCACCGAGTGCTGGAACGGCTCCGTCGGGGGCCCGATGAAGCTGTACCACGACCTGGCCGGCGAGCAGGTGGAGACCATCATCCCCATTCTGGAGGAGGACGAGTCCGGCCTGTTTGACAAGAAGATCCGCTCCTTCCTGGACGCCATCATCTTCAAACTGCCCCCGCCCGTGCCCTCCACCCAGATTTTGTACAACCAGGCCATCATCAACGCCATCGCCGATTCCGCGGAAAAGGGGCGTGAGGTGGAGGTTTACATCCCAGAGGTGTAATCACACATCCGTATATCAAAACCGGGGCTGTCCGTTTGGATGGCCCCGGTTTGTTCAAGGTACTTGGGTTTATTTTTTAGCTTCGCTCAGGCGCAAATACATGCCCTCCGCCTTGGCGCGGAAGTACAGATAAATCAGGCCAGATAAGATCAGGAAGAAGCCGGTAATCATCATCAAATACGCTTCCGGTTTGATGTATTCGGCCAGCTTTGCGATATACAGGATGCCCAGTCCCGCCATCAGCGTCATCCCCAGGAACATGGCTAAAAACGCGCTCATGCTTTGCTTGACCACCTCGGTTTCGGACTGCCAGGACATCTTGGGGAAATGCAGGTTGATCAGCAGGCCAAACAGCGCGAAAAAGAGGGCTGTGCAAAGCGGCAGCAGGATGCTCATTACACAGTAAAAGGCGTTAAATTGAAACAAAAGCCCCATGATGATACCGGTGATTGCAATTGGCGGGAAGCAGATGATGACATGGGCTGCCGCCTTGGCAAGCAAGGACTGCAAAGCGCTGACGGGCAGGGTTTGAATGATCCAAAACTGCTTGCCCTCCAGGGAGATGGCGCTGGACGACATCGTGACGGAGGCGGACATCAGGGCGATGGCCAACACAATCACCAGGCCAATCAGTTGGCTGGGCATCGCCATTTGCGTGGTGAGATCTGTGATGACCTTGCTGTTAAACAGCAGGTAAATGGCGCCGCCCAGCATCATCACCAGGGTGATGGCACTGTTTAGCATATAGATGGGGCTTGAGAAAAAGCGCCGCAGCTCCTTCTTCGTCAGCGCCCCCATCAAACTGCCCTGCCTGATGCCGCCGCCCTTGTACAGCACCTTGGGGCCGCCGCGCACGGTGGTTAAGACCTTGTTGTAGTTGCTGGCAATCACCAGCATCACAAGCCCAAAGGGGATGAGGCAAAAGGCGGCGAAGACAAGCAGGCTGATGACGCTTTGCTGGGTGATAGCGATGCCCATGTGGTATGCGGGGACAAAGACGCGCCGCACGGCCGCCGTGATTTCCGACCCGCGCTGAAGCAAATTAGCCAATTCGCTCATCAGCCGTGAATACAGGATAAAGTAAGCTGCCATGAAGGCCAGGGAGAAGAGGATAATCAGCAGGTTCTTAAAGCGGACGCGCTGGGAAATCTGCGCCAGCAGCCAGCCCAACAGGAAGGACAGTACCAATACCAAAAAGGGCAGCAGCAGGGCACACAGGACAAACATGACCAGCATCCCGAGAGAAAAGGGTTGATAGATCAGCCACACCACCAGGGCCGGCACAAGGATGACGGCTTGAAAGAGGAGGGTGAGCAGATACAGCGTGCAGGTGCGGGAGAGGAGAATCAGATGGGATGGAATGGGCATGGACAGCAAGGTCTCGTTGTCCTTGGCCGCAAACAGGGCGGATTGCGCCATGTACACGCTGCCGATAAAGCCCAGCACAAAGGCGGTGATGCCTGCGATGGCAAAATACAGCCAATGAAGTTGGGCGGCTGTAAAGGCATCCAGCATGGTCTTGAAGAAAAACCCGGTGGAGACGCCCAGCACGCCAACGATGTAGCCGACCAGCAGGCCGACCAGGATTTTCTTCACCGGCGTGGATTTCTTGCCGCGTGCGCCGATTTGAAACAGCATCGAAAAGGATGCGCGCAGCTGCACCGCGATGAGGGCTTTAAGCATGCTGCCCCTCCAGCTCCAGGAAGACTTCCTCCAGGGATTCCTGGCCTTTGACTTCCTCCATCGTGCCCTCCACCACCAGCTTGCCGTACCGGATGATGGCCACCTTGTCACACAGTTTCTCTGCCACGTCCAGCACGTGGGTGGAGAAGAAGACGGCGCCGCCCGCGTCACAGATGGCACGCATCTTTTGCTTGAGCAGGAAGGCGGCCTTGGGGTCCAGGCCGGTGAAGGGCTCGTCCATCACCAGCAGCTTAGGATCATGCATCAGGGTCGCGATGACGGCCAGCTTCTGTTTCATGCCGTGGGAGTAGGTGGAGATGGGGGAGGCCAAGTCCTGGGTCAGCTCAAACTCATCAGACAGCGACAGCATCCGCGCTTCGCGGTAAGCCTTGGGGAGGCCAAAGATGTCGGCGATGAAGTTGAGGTACTTGATGCCGCTCAAAAACTCATATAAATCCGGGTTGTCTGGCAGATAGGCAGTGCGCTTCTTGGCTTCAATGGGGTGCTGCCGTACATCCAGACCGTCAATTTGAATCTGGCCTTCATCAAAGCGCAGGATGCCGCAGCAGGCCTTGATGGTGGTGGTCTTCCCGGCCCCGTTGTGCCCGATAAAGCCGTAGATTTCGCCCGGTTTGATGTGCAGGGACAGATCATCCACCGCCTTTTTATTGCCGAAGGATTTGCTCAGGTGCTCAATTCGCAGCATATGTGCCTCGCTTTCCGTCCAGTTTGTGCGTGATACAAAGGAAATTATAGCATATGCGCGTGCTTTCACAAGCGGCCTGTTCTCTGGACAAAACTACCAATATTTGGTAGGATAATGCTAGCAGTTGGGGTGTCGTCCGCCCGCATAAACGGGACAGAAACACCGCCAGGCGGGACGGGAAACGTCCCACAAACTTCGTGGGACTTATTTTTTTATAGCCATCCCTTTGATATAATCGTCCTGTCCCCCTGTTTCGGCTATCATAAGCCAAAACAATCATCCTACAATGAGTCAGGAGGCACATCCCGTACATGACAGTCAAGACCGATCCCCACAACATCCAGGAAGACCCGATGACCAGCGCGTCCCAGCATGCGCAGCCAAGCCAGACGGGTGAGCAAACCCAGGGCCTGCGTTTGCGCCAGGTGGCCCAGGCGCTGGACGCAGCGGTGCTCACAGGCGAGGACCACCTGGACATTGTCGTGCAAAGCGCCTGCTGCTCGGACCTCATGAGCGATGTGCTGGCCTTCGTGCACGAAAAAGCCATTGTGTTAACGGGCCTGGCCAATGCCCATGTCATTCGCACAGCGGAGATGCTGGATTTAAAGTGCATCGTCTTTGTGCGCGGGAAACGGCCGCCGCAGGACGTAATTGACTTGGCGCGGGAATTGGGTGTCGTCTTGATGTCGGTCAACAAGACCATGTTTGTCAGCGCGGGCCTCTTGTACCAGGCGGGCTTGCGCGGCTCGCCCATGAAATGGGCCTCCCGGGAAGGCACAGGGCAGGCGCAATGATTCACTCTGTCTACCCCATCGCGCAAGCCGGCTATGACAGCGCCGGCCAGGCCTCCGCGGACATCAAGCGGCAGCTGAAGCAGCTGGGTGTAGACAGCAAAATCATAAGGCGCGTCGCCGTCGCCTGCTATGAGGCGGAGATGAACCTCATCATCCACAGCCTGGGCGGCGCGATGGAACTGTCCATCGAGGATGGCTGGATCACCCTGCAAATTCACGATAAGGGACCCGGCATACCGGATGTGGAGCTGGCCAAGAAGGAAGGCTTTTCCACCGCCGGGGAGGACGCCCGCAGCCTGGGTTTTGGCGCGGGCATGGGCTTGCCCAACATGATGCGCAATACCGATGACTTTTTAATCGCAAGCCAGGTTGGTGTGGGCACCCTGATGATCATGAAATTCAAGTTGGTGTAAGGAGCGCGATGAGTACCCTGTTTCACTCAGTACGTCTGGACGAGGACAAATGCCGCGGCTGCACGGCCTGCTTGAAGCGCTGTCCGGTGGAAGCCATCCGCGTTTATGACAACAAGGCGCACATCATTGACGAGCGCTGCATCGACTGCGGCGAGTGCATCCGCGTGTGTGAATACCACGCCAAGGTGGCGCACACCAACCCGCTGGAGGACATCAAGCGCTTCGCCTATCCCATCGCCCTGCTGGCACCCTCTTTGTACGGCCAGTTCCGCCACAACACCAATACCGCGGCCATCCGGGAAGGCCTGATTTCCCTGGGCTTTAAAAAAGTGTTTGATGTGGCCCGCGGCGCGGATGTGGTCGCGCGCGCGGTGCAGCGCAAATTAAAGGATAAAAACCGTCCCCGCCCGCTCATCTCCTCCGCCTGCCCGGCGGTCACGCGCTTGATTCAGGCGCGCTTTCCCTCGCTGATTCCCAATATCATCTCCCTGCGCCAGCCCATGGAAGTGGCCGCAGCCATGGCGCGCCGTGAAGCGGTCAAAGAGGAAGGCATAAATCCTAAGGACGTGGGCATCTTCTTTGTCACGCCCTGCCCGGCTAAGATGACGGCCATCAACAGCCCCATTGGGCACGAGACCTCCCAGGTGGACGGCGCCATCTCCATGATGGAGATTTACGGCCGCCTGCAGCCCTTTTTGATGCACACCAAGGTCAAGCCCGAGGCAGCGCCATTTACCACCAAGGGCATGTGCTGGGCGGCAGCCGGCGGGGAGATCGCCGCGGTGGAGCCGCGCAACAGCATCTCGGTGGACGGCATCGACAATGTGATCCGCGTGTTGGAAGAGGTCGAGAACCACATGATCGACGACCTGGACTACCTGGAAGGCCTGGCCTGCCTGGGCGGCTGCATCGGCGGCCCGCTGATTTATGAAAACAACTACCTGGCCCGCAACACCCTGGACAATGTCAGAAGGGCGATGGAGGAGGGCCTCAACCAGCCTGGGCGCGAGGCGCCCCTGCCCCCGCAGTACCTGCATTTTGACCGGGCCATTCCAGAGGTGGACAGCATGAAGCTGCACGAGAGCATCGCCGGAGCCATTGAGCGCATGGAGGAGATGAACCGCATCCTGGCCACCCTGCCCGGCTATGACTGCGGCTCCTGCGGCTCGCCCACTTGCAGGTCCTTTGCCGAGGACATCGTGCGCGGCTTGTTTGATGAGTCCGACTGCATCTATGTGCTCAAGGACACCTTGAAAGTCATGGCGCAAAAGATGGTCGACATCGCGAAGACCCGGCGCGAGTAAGGAGGAAGGATGACACTGACGGAACTCTCAGCCCTCATCAAGGCCAGGCCGCTTTCGCGGCCGGAGAATCTGCGTGAGGCCACCTGCGGCTATGTGTGCGACCTGCTCAGCTGGGTGATGGCAAGGGGCCAGCCAGGCATGGCCTGGGTGACGGTGCAGACGCACCTGAACGTCATCGCGGTGGCCAGCCTGCACGAGATGGCCTGCGTCATCCTGCCGGATGATATCAAGATGGAGGAGGCGGTGCTGGCTAAGGCGCTGGAGGAAGGCATCGCGGTTTACACCTCGCCCCTGTCGGCCTACGAAATCTGCGGGCGGCTGATGGCAAAGGGGCTTGTCCCGGCCTTGGATTAACTCTTGCTGTACTACGACCTGCACATCCACAGCTGCCTGTCCCCCTGCGCGCAGGAGGACATGACGCCGGCCAACATCTGCGCGATGGCGCGGCTCAAGGGCCTGGATGTGATCGCGCTGACGGATCACAACACGGGCGGCAACCTGGCCGCCTGCGACGAAGCCGCCAGGCGCGAAGGCCTGCTCTTCCTCCCCGGCATGGAATTGTGCGCCAGCGAGGAAGTCCACCTGCTGGTCTACTTCCCGGATGTTAAAAGCGCCATGAAGATGGACACCGCCATCCGGTCCCTTTACCCGGCAGAGAAGAACCGCCCTGAGTATTTTGGACACCAATGGCTTATGGACAGCCAGGATCAGGTGCTGGGGGAGGAGGAGGGCTTGCTCATCGGCGCGCTGGCTGCCGATGCTGCGGCGCTGACGGACATGGTCGAAAGCTTTGGTGGTGCAGCGGTCCCGGCGCACATCTATCGCGGCTACGGGCTCATTCAGGTTTTGGGCTTGATGCCGCCTGGCCCCAGGTTTCACGCAGTGGAGCTGTCCTTAGGGCAAGAAGTGCCAAAAGGCTGCCTGCCGCTGCACTCCTCAGACGCCCACCAGCTGGGCATGATCAGCGAGCGTGAGCACAGCCTGCCCATCGCGCGTGACATCAAGACCCTGCTAAAATACCTAATCGGGGAATAAACAGACAAAGAAACCAACACGGCAGACCATCTATCTACAACAAGGAAGGGAGCACATCATGGTTGACAATAAGGAGAAATTTGCGCAGCTGCGCAAGGTGATCGCGGAGCACAAGGACGAGCCCGGCCCCCTCATGCCCATCATGCACGCCGCGCAGGAGATTTTTGGCTACCTGCCAATGGATGTCCAGATTGAGATTGCTGAGAGCCTGGGCATTACCTTAAGCGAGGTCTATGGTGTGGCCACTTTCTATTCCCATTTCTCCCTGGAGCCCAAGGGCGAGCACGTGATCAGTGTGTGCATGGGCACGGCCTGCTATGTCAAGGGCTCGCAGGCGGTGTTGGACAAGCTGTCCGATTCCCTGGGCATTCAACCGGGCGGCACCACCAAGGATGGCAAGTTTACCCTGCTGGCTACGCGCTGCCTGGGTGCCTGTGGCTTGGCCCCTGTTTTGACGGTGGACGAGGCAGTGCATGGCCGCGTGACGCCGGACGAGGTGCCCGCCATCCTGTCCATTTATGAGGACTGATGCCTGAAATCGCGATGCACCTGCTGGACCTGGTTCAAAACAGCATCCAGGCCGGGGCAAAACTGATCAGGATTATCCTGGACCTCAGTGAACAGATGCTGCTCACGCTCACCATCATGGATGATGGGTGCGGGATGGATTTAGACACAGCCAGGGAAGCGCAAAGCCCCTTTGGCACCAGCCGGAGGACCCGCAAGGTGGGGCTGGGCATCCCGCTTACCAAGGAAAGCGCCTTGGCTACCGGCGGCACTTTCAGCCTTCAAAGTGAACCGGGCAGCGGCACCACACTCACAGCTGTCTTTAACACACGGCACATTGATTGCCCGCCGCTGGGCAAGCTGGGGGACACGCTGGTTTCCCTCATCCTGGCCAACCCAAACCAGCCCGAGTTTGAGGTTCACCTCAGTTCCAAGGACGCGCAAGAGACACTCGATACCCGGCAAATCAAGGAAACCCTGGGCCCTGTGCCCCTGACCACACCTGATGTCGCCCTGTGGCTGACAGCCTGCCTTAACGACATGACTGAAAATACTTTGGGAGGAATCACATCATGAAATCCTTACAGGAACTGGAGCAGATCCGCCAGGAGACCCTGCAGCGCATCAACCTGCGGCGAGAGGACAAGGGAAACGAGGTGCGCGTCGTGGTTGGCATGGCTACCTGCGGCATCGCGGCCGGGGCGCGCAATGTGATGATGGCCTTCATGACCGAGGCCAGCAAGCGCAAGCTCAACCATGTCACCATTTCCCAAACAGGCTGCGTGGGCACCTGCCGCTTTGAGCCCATGGCGGACGTTTTTGTCCCCGGGCAGGAGAAGGTTACCTACGTGAACCTGAACGAGAAGAAGGCGGCACGGATCGTATCAGAGCATATTGTCAACGGCAACCCGGTTCGTGAGTTCACCATCACCAACCAGGGTGTTGACGCGGAGAAGGGAGACGCGCAATGATTATATATCGCTCACATATTTTGGTTTGCGGCGGCACCGGCTGCACCTCTTCTGGCTCCAGCCTTTTGATGGATCGCTTTGAGCAACAGCTCAAACTGCACCAGCTGGACAAGGAAGTCAGCTTGGTGAAGACAGGCTGCTTTGGCCTGTGCGAAGCAGGCCCCGTGGTCATCGTGTACCCGGAAGGCACCTTCTATTCCCGTGTGAAGGTGGAGGACGTGGACGAGATTGTGTCCGAGCACATGCTCAAAGGCCGCATTGTGCGCCACCTGGTCTACCACCATGAGACCGAGGAAAAAGAAGGCCAGTCCCTCAACGACATAGAATTTTACAAGCACCAGGACCGCATCGCTCTGCGCAACTGCGGCGTGATTGACCCGGAGAAGATAGACGAGTATATCGCCTTTGACGGCTACAAAGCCCTGGGTAACGCGCTGACCAAGATGACGCCGCAGGAAGTGGTGGATGTGATTAAGGCCTCAGGCCTTCGGGGGCGGGGCGGCGGCGGCTTCCCCACAGGGCTGAAATGGCAGCTGTGCAAAGATGTGGCGGGGGACAAGAAGTACGTTATCTGCAACGCGGACGAGGGCGACCCGGGCGCCTTCATGGACCGCTCTGTGCTGGAGGGCGACCCCCACGCCGTGCTGGAGGCCATGACCATCTGCGGCTATGCGATTGGTTCTGATGAGGGCTATATCTATGTGCGCGCGGAGTATCCCATTGCGGTCAACCGCCTGCGGATCGCCATTCACCAGGCGCGGGAGTACGGCCTTCTGGGCAAAAACATCCTGGGCACGGATTTCAGCTTCGATGTGCATATCCGCTTAGGCGCGGGCGCCTTTGTGTGCGGTGAAGAAATGGCGCTGATGACCTCGATTGAGGGCAACCGCGGCGAGCCTAAGCCCAAGCCGCCCTTCCCGGCGACGCAGGGGCTGTTTGGCCTGCCCACCAACATCAACAACGTGGAAACCTACGCCAACATCCCGCAGATATTAATCCATGGCGCGGACTGGTTCCGCAGCATGGGCACCAAGCGCTCCCCGGGCACCAAGGTTTTCGCCCTGGGCGGTAAAATCAACAACACAGGCCTGGTAGAGGTGTCCATGGGCACCCCGCTGCGCCAGGTCATCTACGACATCGGCGGCGGTATCCCGGGGGACAAGCAGTTCAAGGCCGTGCAGACTGGCGGCCCTTCCGGCGGTTGCATCCCTGAGAGCCTGATTGACGTGCCGATTGAGTACGATTCCTTGGTCGAAATCGGCTCCATGATGGGCTCTGGCGGCATGATTGTCATGGACGAGGACAACTGCATGGTGGACATTGCCCGCTTCTTCCTGGATTTCACAGTCGATGAGTCCTGCGGCAAATGCACCCCCTGCCGGGTGGGCACCAAGCGCATGCTGGAAATCCTGGACCGGATCGTCTCCGGCAAAGGGGAGGAAGGGGACTTGGAACGCCTGGAGGCCCTGGCAGAGTCCATCAAGGACACGGCCCTGTGCGGCCTGGGGCAGACAGCCCCCAACCCGGTGCTCTCCACCATAAAGTACTTCCGCGAGGAATACGAGGCCCACATCCGGGAGAAGCGCTGCCCCGCCCACCACTGCCGGGAGCTGCTCCACCTGGAAATCACCGACAAATGCCGCGGCTGTACTGCCTGCTTCCGGGTGTGTCCCGTGGGGGCCATCACCGGCACCGCCCGCGAAAAGCATTCCATTGATGTGAGCAAGTGCATCAAATGCAATTCCTGCATTGAAAAATGCCACTTTGACGCCATTATCAAGGTTTAATTGGAGGACGAAATGGAAAACATGATTACGCTGACCATCGATGGCATCAAGGTGCAGGTGGAAAAAGGACAGACTGTGCTGGATGCCGCGAAAAAGGCCAACATCCGCATCCCCACCCTGTGCTTCCTGGAGAAGATCAACGAAATCGGCGCCTGCCGCATGTGCGTCGTGGAAACCGGCGCCCGGACGCTCCAGGCTGCCTGTGTGCTGGAAGCCACCGAGGGGATGGAGGTTAAGACCAACACCCGCCGGGTGCGCCATGCCAGGAAGACAGTGCTGGAGCTGATTCTGTCCAACCATGACAAAAAATGCCTGTCCTGCTCCCGAAGCCAGAACTGCGAGCTCCAGCGCCTGTCCCTGGAACTGGAAGTTGGCGATGAGAACGCCTTCCAGGGGCTGCGCACCGAGCATGCCATTGACGATGTCTCCCCCTCCGTGACGCGGGACAACAACAAGTGCATCGTCTGCCGCCGCTGCGTGTCCACCTGCTACAAAAACCAGGCAGTGGGCGTGATTGGCCCGGTGGGACGCGGCTTTGAAACTGCCATCGAATCCGCCTGGGGCGCCCATCTTAACGAGACCGCCTGCATCGGCTGCGGCCAGTGTGTGGCAGCCTGCCCGGTGGGGGCCCTCCGGGAAAAAGAGGAGTCCCCCCTGGTGTGGAAGATGCTCCACGACCCCACCAAGCATGTGGTGGTACAGACGGCCCCCGCGGTGCGCGCCGCCCTGGGGGAGGAGTTTGGCCTGCCCATGGGCACCAATGTCACCGGCAAGATGGTGGCCGCCCTGAGGCGCCTGGGCTTTGACCAGGTCTTTGACACCGATTTTGCTGCCGACCTCACCATCATGGAGGAGGCCACGGAGCTGGTGAGCCGCATCAAGGGCAAGGGCGTCCTTCCCATGATCACCTCCTGCTCCCCGGGCTGGATCAACTTCTGCGAAACCTTCTATCCGGAGTTCATCCCCAACCTGTCCTCCTGCAAGTCCCCCCACGAGATGATGGGGGCCATCGTCAAAAGCTATTACGCCGAGAAGGCCGGCATTCCCTTAAAGAACATCATGGTGGTCTCTGTGATGCCCTGTACCGCCAAAAAGATTGAGGCAGGGCGCGAGCAGCTCACCGCCATGGGTGTGCCGGATGTGGACGCCGTCATCACCACAAGGGAGCTGGCCCGGATGATCAAGTCCAATGGCATCAACTTCTTAACCCTCAAGGACGAACCCTATGACAACCTCCTGGGGGACAGCACCGGTGCCGGCACCATCTTTGGCGCCACGGGCGGCGTGATGGAAGCTGCCCTGCGCACCGCCTATGAAACCATCACCGGCAACACCCTGGAGGCGCTGGATTTCCACGCCGTTCGGGGTCTGGATGCTGTGAAGGAAGCGGACATCCAGCTTGGGGACCTCACCCTCCGGGTGGCGGTCACCCACGGCACTGCCAACGCCAAGAAGCTGCTGGATGACATCAAGGCCGGCAAAAAGCAGTACGACTTCATAGAGGTCATGGGCTGCAAGGGCGGCTGTGTGGACGGCGGCGGCCAGCCCTTTGTGTCCGCGGAGACCCGCACCCACACCGACCCCCGCACCACCAGGGCAAAAGCCCTTTACCAGGCGGATGTGGGCATGAAAAAGCGCAAGAGCCACGAAAATCCTGGCATCCAGCGCCTGTACCGGGAGTTTTTGGGCGAGCCCAACAGCAAAAAAGCCCATTACCTGCTCCACACCCATTACGCCCCCCAGCCCAAGTACAAACAGAGCCTGGAAGAGAAGACCCTGGCCTGAAACCAGGCATGCAAAGAAAGGTCGGATGATCATGAAAAAACTAACCAGTATCCTCCTAGCATCCCTGCTGATCCTGTCAGTGTTGTCCGGTCTGGCGGAAGCCCCGCCCCCGCCCCTCCGCGTGGGCGCCCTGAAAGGCCCCACCGCCATGGGACTGGTCAAGCTGATGAAGGATGACGAGGGCAAGAACGGCTATGCCTTTACCCTGGCTGCCAGCCCTGATGCCCTGGTGCCCGAACTGGTCCGGGGGAACCTGGACTTAGCCTGTGTGCCGGTGAACCTGGCCGCCATCCTCTATGCCAACACCAAAGGCGCCATCCAGGTGGTGAACATCAACACCAAGGGGGTGCTCTACATTGTGGAACGGGGGGAGACGGTGAAGTCCCTGGCCGACCTCAAGGGCCGCACCATCTATGCCAGCGGCAAGGCTTCCACGCCTGAATATGCCCTCAACCACCTGCTCAGTGAGGCTGGCGTGGAGGCCAACCTTGAATGGAAGGCGGAGCACGCCGAAGCCCTGGCCGCCCTCATGGCGGATGAGAAGGGCCTGGCCCTGCTGCCGCAGCCTTTTGTCACCGTGGCCCAGAGCAAATCCCAGGACATTCGGATGGCCCTGGACTTGAACGCCCAGTGGAAGGAACAGTTTGACAGCGAGCTCATCACCGGGGTCACCGTGGCCCGCAAAGAGGTGATCAAGCAGGATGCAGAGCGCCTGGCCAACTTCCTCACGGACTATGAAGCCTCCATCACCTACGTGAACGAAAACGTACCCGAGGCTGCCGCGCTGATTGGTGAGTTTGACATCTTCAACGCCCAGGTCGCGGAAAAGGCGCTGCCTCACTGCAGCATTGCCTTTGTCAAGGGAGAGGAGATGAAGGCTCTGCTGGTTCCCTTCTACCAGATGCTGTTTGAACAAAATCCCCAGGCGACAGGCGGCAGCCTGCCGGACGATGGCTTCTACTATCTCCCATAAACTAAAAAACCGGTTGTACCGCCCGCTGGCCATCCTGTTTTGGCTGGCGGTGTGGCAGGCAGCTGCCATCGCGGTGGGGCATGAGTTTTTACTTGCCTCACCGCTTCAAGTTTTGCAAAGCCTAGGCCAGCTGCTTCTAAAGGGCACGACCTATCAGGCGGCGCTGAAGTCCACCGGCAGGATTATGCTGGGCTTCTTCGCCAGCCTGGTGTTTTCATTGCTTCTAGCCGCTGGCGCGCACAAGTCCACGCTGCTAAGGGAATTGGCTGCTCCTCTGGTATCCGCCGCGCGCTCAGTCCCTGTGGCCAGCTTTGTCATCCTGGCCATCATCCTGGTGTCCACACGCTGGCTGTCCACCCTCATCGCCTTTGTGATTGGTTTCCCGGTTATCTATCTCAACCTGCTGGAAGGCATCAAGAACCGGGACATCAAGCTGCGCCAGATGGCTACGGTATTCCGTGTGCCGTTCCTCCGCCGGCTGTTTTACATCAACCTGCCCCAGATCGTGCCCTATTTGCGCGCGGGCGCAGCCACGGCGCTGGGGCTGTGCTTCAAAAGCGGTATCGCAGCGGAGGTCATCGGCATCCCCAGCGGCACCATCGGCGAGGCGCTCTACCGGGTAAAGGTCAATTACTACACGGCGGAGCTCTTTGCCTGGACCATCATCATCGTAGTGCTGAGCTTGCTGGCCAGTGCGCTGATGAAGTGGATGCTGGATACAGGCCTGCGCAGACTGGAGCGCTTATGAGCAAACACCTGCATTTCCACCACGTCACCAAACGCTTTGGCGCGCAGACGGTGCTTTTGGATTTCAGCCTTGAGTTGCCGCTTTCATGCGTATCCTGCCTGATGGGACCTTCAGGCAGCGGGAAGACCACTTTGCTCAACCTGCTCATGGGCCTTGTGCAACCTGACAGCGGCAGCGTACAGACCATCCATCCCCAAAGCGCGGTGTTCCAGGAGGACAGGCTCTTGCCTCAGCTCAGCGCGCTGGGCAACCTGCGCCTTATTACAGGCGGTGGGAAGGACGCTGAACTGCTCCATCTGCTTGCGGAACTGGGCATCGGGGAGGAAGGGCACAAGCCGGTGCGTGATTTCAGCGGCGGTATGCAGCGCAGGGTGGTCATTGCCCGCGCTTTGATTGCGGAATATGAACTTTTGCTGCTGGATGAGCCCTTCAAGGGCTTGGATGCGGATACCCGCGCGCGCACGGCGGAAGTCATCAGGCGAGCCAGCCAGGGTAAAACCGTGGTGATGGTCACCCACGACCCCACGGAGGCAGCGCTGCTTAACGCGCAGGTTTTTTGGCTGCCCGCCATCTGACTGATCCATCTCCATCCCGCAACGCGCAGACAGCGCGTTGTTTTTTGATGGTTTAACCTTCCATATTAAGACCAGATTCGCTATAATCGTTTCAGACAAACGGATAGGAGGGGCGTATGAGCAAGGCCAGCACCTTGTATCTACAGGAACAACCGCCATTTCCCAACTCCACACTGCCGGTATTGATGTATGAGCAGGTATATACAGGCGCAAACGCGCCGTTTGCGCGTTTGTTTGAACAAAACGGCTGGACGGGCTTGTGGGTGAACGGCGTCTACAGCTTCCATCACTATCACGCGGCGGCGCATGAGGTGCTGGGCTGCATCGCGGGCTGGGCGCATCTTACACTGGGCGGCCCTGGGGGGACTTTGGTACTCATTCAAAAAGGCGATGCCGTGCTGCTGCCAGCTGGCATTGGGCATCAGCTGATAAAAGCGTCACCCGATTTTCAGGTCGTTGGCGCATACCCTAAGGGACAGTTCCCGGATTTGCAGCGCGGGGATACACAGGCGTATGAGCGCTTGAAGGCTGAGGCTGCCTTGGTGCGCTTGCCGGATACCGATCCCGTGATGGGTGCTGGCGGCGCGGTGGCCGCGCACTGGCAGCAAACAACAATTTAGTACGAAAGCAGAGGGAAACAGATGCGGTTTACCGATGGATACTGGTTGATTCGCCCTGAGTTTGACATCAGCTACGCCACAGAGGTGTATCAGGTGAAGGCGGACGATCAACGATTGACCCTCCTGGCGGCGACACGGCAGGTGCGGGGCAATAAAGGCGCTGTGCTGAACATGCCAACGCTGGAGGTGGAGCTGTCCACCCCCATGGAGGGCGTGTTATGTGTTCAAGTGACGCACTTTAAAGGCGCGCTGCCCAACAAGCCCAGGTTTGAGATAAACCGGGCACAGCTCCCGGCGGATATCACGCGGGACGGCGATGTCTGGCGCATTCGCAGCGGCGCACTGTCCGCGCGGATTGATACCAAAGCGGGCTGGCAGATTGACTATATGGCAGATGGCCAGTCAATCACCTCCAGCGGCTTTCGGGGGATGGCGCATGCCCTCAATAAGGAAACCAACAACACCTATATGTCCGATTCCCTGATGCTGAATGTGGGGGAGTGGGTGTACGGCCTGGGTGAGTATTTTACGCCCTATATAAAAAACGGCCAGACGGTGGACATCTGGAACGCGGATGGCGGCACGCAAAGCGAGCAGGCGTATAAGGCAGTGCCTTTTTATATGACCAACCGCGGCTATGGCGTGCTGGTGGATGACGCGGCCGATGTCTCCTTTGAAATCGGGTGCGAAAAGGTGGAGCGGGTTCAGTTCTCCGTCCCCGGTGAAACGCTGCGCTACTATTTCATCTATGGCCCGCACCCCAAGGAGGTGCTTAGGCGCTATACCGCGCTGACAGGCCGCTCCGCGCTGCCGCCGGCCTGGTCCTTTGGCCTGTGGCTGTCCACCAGCTTCACCACCGACTATGACGAGGACACGGTGAACCACTTCATCGACGGCATGGCCGCGCGGGACATCCCGCTTTCCGTCTTCCATTTTGACTGCCATTGGATGCGCGGCCTGCACTGGACCGATTTTGTGTGGGATCCCGCTACCTTCCCGGACCCAAACGGGATGCTCCGGCGCCTTCGTGAAAAGGGGATCAGGGTCTGTGTATGGATTAACCCCTACATCGCCCAGGCCGGGGATCTGTTTGATGAGGGTATGGAAAAGGGCTACTTCATCAAAAAGACGGATGGCAGCGTCTGGCAGACGGACCTCTGGCAGGCGGGCATGGCCATTGTGGACTTCACCAATCAGGCCGCCTGCGCCTGGTACGCCAGCCATCTGGAGCGGCTGCTAAACCAGGGCGTGGACAGCTTTAAAACTGACTTTGGCGAGCGCATCCCGGTCAGGGGCATCCAGTACGCTGACGGCAGCGATCCCCTGCGGATGCACAATTATTATTCCTTCCTGTACAACCAGCTGGTCTTTGATACCATCAAAAAGGTGCGGGGGGAGGGGGAGGCGGTTCTCTTTGCGCGCAGCGCCACCGCCGGCGGGCAACGCTTCCCGGCCCACTGGGGCGGGGACTGCAGCGCCACCTATATTTCCATGGCGGAAAGCCTGCGTGGCGGCCTGTCCCTGGCCCACTGCGGCTTTGGCTTCTGGAGCCATGACATCGGCGGCTTTGAGCAGACCGCCCCGGCCCATGTCTACAAGCGCTGGGCGGCCTTTGGCCTGCTCTCCAGCCACAGCCGGCTCCACGGCTCTTCCTCCTACCGGGTGCCCTGGCTTTTTGACCAGGAGTCTGTGGAGGTGCTTCGGCGTTTCACCCAGCTTAAATGCCGCCTGATGCCCTACCTGTACGCCGCTGCTGTGGAAGCCCACGAACAGGGCATTCCCATGCTACGCCCGATGGTGCTGGAGTTCCCCCAGGACCTCACCGTCCAAATGCTGGACCGGCAGTACATGCTGGGGGGCAGCCTGCTGGTGGCCCCGGTGTTCACCCAGGAGGGATGGGTGGACTACTATGTGCCGGAGGGCAGCTGGTGCAACCTGTTAACGGGCCAAATAGTTCAGGGCCCGGGCTGGCAGAAGGAGCAGCACGGCTTCCTCACCCTGCCCCTCTTGGCCCGCCCCGGCAGCGTCATCCCCCTGGGGGGCAATGACAGCCGGCCGGACTATGACTACCTGGAGGGCCTCACCCTCCACGTCTTCGCCCTACAGGATGGCTGCCAGACCCAAATCAAGGTTCCGGACCTTTTAGGGCGCACCGCGGCCACCTTCACCCTCACCCGAAAGGGGGAGGTCCTGACCCTGGACAGCACATCCCCCCATCCTGTTGAGGTGGTTCTTCACCAGAGGGAAGGGGTCAACCTCACCGCCAAGTGACAGACAGAAAGGAAGGTTCATGAACAAGCAAGGGTATCAATTCTGGTTCTTCGTGGGCTCCCAGGACCTGTACGGGGAGGGGTGCCTGCGCCATGTGGCGGAGCACGCCCGGGTGATGGTGGAGGCCATCAATGCGTCCCAGGACCTGCCCTATCCCCTTTTATACAAGCCCGTCCTCATCACCGGGGACATGATCCGCCGGATGTTTCAGGAGGCGGGGGAGGATCCTTCCTGCGCCGGCATCATCACCTGGATGCACACCTTTTCACCTGCCAAATCCTGGATTGCTGGCCTCAAAGCCAACACCAAGCCCCTCTTGCACCTGCACACCCAGTACAATGAAGCCATCCCCTATGACCAAATCGACATGGACTTCATGAACGAGAACCAGTCCGCCCACGGGGGCCGGGAATACGGCCACATGGTCACCCGGATGGGCTTGTTCCGGAAGGTCATCGCCGGCCACTGGAAGAACCCCCAGGTCAGACAGCGCCTGGCTGCCTGGATGCGCACCGCCGTGGGCATTGTGGAAAGCAGCCGCTTAAAGGTGATGCGGGTGGCGGACAACATGCGCAACGTGGCCGTCACCGAGGGGGATAAGGTGGAGGCCCAGCTGAAGTTTGGCTGGCAGGTGGATGCCTGGCCGGTCACCGAGCTGGCTGCTGCTGTGGCAGACGTTTCAGAAGCAGACACCCGGCAGCTGGTGGAGGAGTATTACAACAGCTATGACATCCTCTTGGACGGCCGGGATCAGGAAGACTTCCGCCGCCATGTGGCGGTTCAGGCGCAGATTGAGCTGGGCTTTGAGCGCTTCTTACAGGAAAAGGACTACCACGCCATCGTCACACATTTTGACGACCTGGGCACTTTGAAACAGCTCCCGGGTCTGGCCATCCAGCGCCTGATGATGAAGGGCTACGGCTTTGGGGCCGAAGGGGACTGGAAGACCGCCGCCATGGTGCGGCTGATGAAGCAGATGACCCGGGACATCAAGGGCGCCCGGGGCACCTCCATGCTGGAGGACTACACCTACCACCTGGTGCCCGGGGAGGAGGGGATTCTCCAGGCCCATATGTTGGAAATCTGCCCCAGTTTAGCCGATGACAAGCCGGCCATCCGCTGCCAGCCCCTGTCCATGGGCAACAGGGAGGACCCGGCGCGCCTGGTGTTCACCTCCAAGACAGGGCCTGGTGTGGCGGTGTCCCTCATCGACCTGGGCACCCGCTTCCGCCTGATCATTGCGGAGGTGGACTGCCGCCAGGTGCCCCGTCCCATGCCCAAGCTGCCGGTGGCCACTGTGTTCTGGACGCCAAAGCCTGATTTCACCACCGGGGTGGAGGCCTGGATCCTGGCTGGCGGCGCCCACCACACCGCCTTCTCCTACGACCTCACGGTGGAGCAGATGGTGGACTGGGGCGAGCACATGGGCATTGAAGCCCTGGTCATTGACCGCGACACCCGCCTGACCCGCTTCAAGCAGGAAATTCTCTTAGGCCAGGCGGTCTACCGCTGATGGAGGAAGCCATGAACACGCAGCATCACACCTGGATAAAGGAAGGACAGCTGTACCTGGGGATTGAGCTGGGCAGCACCCGGATTAAGGCGGTGCTCATCGGCCCGGACCACCAGCTTATCGCCACCGGCGCCCATGCTTGGGAAAACCAGCTGGAGGACGGCATCTGGACCTATTCACTGGAGGAAGTGAAAAAAGGCTTGCAAGCCGCCTACCAGAGCCTGAAGACCAGTGTCCAGGCCCAGTACGGCCTGGCCCTCACCACGCTCATGGGCATCGGGGTTTCCGCCATGATGCATGGCTACCTGGCCTTTGACCGGGAGGACCGCCTCCTGGTACCCTTCCGCACCTGGCGCAACACCATGACTAGGGAGGCGTCGGAGGAGCTGTCCAGCCTGTTTGATTTCTCCATCCCCCAGCGCTGGAGCATCGCCCACCTGTACCAGGCCATCTTACGGGGGGAGGGGCACCTTCCCCGCCTGGCTCACATCACCACCCTGGCTGGCTTTGTGCACTTCCTCCTCTCGGGGGAGAAGGTGCTGGGCCTGGGAGATGCCTCGGGGATGTTTCCGCTGGAGGGAAACCGCTTTGACTCAGGCCGCCTGCAGGCCTTCAACCGCCACATCCAGGACAGGGGCTATCCCTGGGCACTGGAAGACCTTTTGCCCCGGCTCAAAACCGCAGGGGAGGAGGCAGGCCGCTTGACAAAAGAAGGGGCAGCCCTGCTGGATCCTGCGGGTGATTTGAAACCCGGCGCACCCCTGTGTCCCCCTGAAGGGGATGCGGGCACCGGCATGGTGGCCACCAATGCGGTGCGCCCCGGCACCGGCAATGTCTCTGCCGGCACCTCCATCTTTGCCATGGTGGTGCTGCACAAGGCCCTGGCCCGGCGGCACCCGGAGATCGACCTGGTGACCACCCCGGACGGCAGCCCGGTGGCTATGGTGCACTGCAACAACGGCACCACAGACTTAAACGCCTGGGTGGGTCTGATGGAAGACACAGTTCGCCAATTGGGTTACCCCCCCAACAGGGAGCAACTGTATCAGGCCTTTTTTGATGCCGCCCTGAAGGGAGAACCGGATGCCGGGGGCATCCTCAGCTGCGGCTACTACTCCGGGGAGCACATCACCGGCTTTGAACAAGGCCGTCCCCTCCTTATGCAGTTGCCGGACAGCCGCCTGTCCCTGGGCAACCTGGCCCGGAGCATCCTTTTCTCCAACCTAGCCACCTTGAAAATCGGTATGGAGGTGCTGGAGCAGGAGGAGGTGGTTTTGCAGCGCATCCTGGGTCACGGCGGCCTGTACAAGACAGGGGATACCGGCCAGCTCCTGACCGCTGCCGCCCTGAACACCCCGGTTTCCGTGATGGAAACCGCCAACGAGGGGGGCGCCTGGGGGATTGCCCTGCTGGCAGCCTACCAGGCCCAGAGGGCACAGGGGGAGTCCCTGGCAGACTACCTGGACCGCCTGGTCTTTGCCGACATGCCCATTTCGGATAAGCAGCCCCAAGCCCGTGATGTGGCAGGCTTTGCTGCCTACCTGCAGCGATTCAAAGCCCTGCTGTTGGTGGAGCGGGCGGCAGTGGACCATGTGTGAGGTGAGCTACAGATGCTTACACTTTTAAAGCAGGCGGTGCTGGAGGCCAACCTGGCCCTGCCCGGGCTGGGACTGGTGAAATACACCTGGGGCAATGTCAGCGCCCGGGACCAGGCCACAGGCCTTATGGTAATCAAACCCAGCGGCCTTTCCTATGACCAGATGAAGGCAGAGGACATGGTGGTGCTGGATCCCGCCGGCAAGGTGGTGGAGGGCTCCTTGAAGCCCTCCTCGGACACCCCCACTCACCTGGCCTTCTATGCCGCCTTCCCGGAGGTGGGGGGCATCGTCCACACCCACTCGCCAGAGGCCACTGCCTGGGCCCAGGCCGGGCTGGATATCCCCCTGTACGGCACCACCCACGCGGACCATTTCGCCGGCCCCATCCCCTGCGCCCGTCCTCTGATAGACGCGGAAATACAGGGGGAGTACGAGCGCAACACCGGCCTTGTGATGGTGGACACCATCAGGGAGCGGGGGCTTCAGGTGCTGCACATCCCCGCCATGCTCTGTGCCAACCACGGCTGCTTTGCCTGGGGGCGGGATGCCAGGGAGGCGGTGATGAATGCCGGGGTGCTGGAGGAGGTGGCCCGGATGGCCCGCTACACCCGCCAAATCCGGCCCGATGCCCCCCCGGCACCCAATGAACTCAGGGACAAGCATTTTTTCAGGAAGCACGGGGAGCAGGCCTACTACGGCCAAAACTAACAACAATTAAAAAGACTTGGGATGGCTTGTCCCAAGTCTTTTTCTATGTGCTTTTGTCAGCCCAGAATCTCCAGAACCTTCTGTTGCAGGGCCTTTGCAAAGCGCTGGTTGCTGTCCAGGTCAAAGTGCATAAAGTCCCCCAAGGCTGGACTTACATGGGGGTTGCAGTCCATGTAAAAGCAGCCCAGCTCCTGGGCCAGGGCCTCGTACAGTGCGGGGAGGGCCTGGCTTTTTTCCACGCAGCCTGCCCCCATCCCGGGGAAGACTGCCGCTTCACCGTAGAGGCGTTCATCAATCTTCATGGGAGCCACAATCAGGATCCGGGGCTTGCCGTTAAACAGCAGCTCCATCCCCTTGGCCTTATTCACCAGGCGGCGCAGGCCGTCGGTGATGTTCCGCGGGGTGGCAGAGAAGCGCTCCTTGGTGTCATTGGTGCCCAGCATGATCACCAGCAGGTCCAGGGGGCAGTGGTGGTTCATGGCAGGGATCAGGTGGGTCAGCCCGTTCAAGCCCTCGTTGAGGGGGTCTTCAAACACTGTGGTGCGGCCGGACATGCCAGCCTCCCCCACCAGGTAGCCCTCACCCAACAGGTCCTGAAGGCGGCAGGTCCAGCGGACGTCATCGTCGTAGCGGCCGCCGGTCTGGGCACAGTAGCCCCAGGTGTTGGAGTCACCATAGCACAGGATGTGTTTCTTGTTCATCTGGTTGGTTCCCCCTCAATGACCCAGGTAGGTGCGCTCGGCCTTTTTGATCATCTTCTCGCAGACATCCACCTGTTTCATATCCTCGGGAATCAGGGCAGGGAAGGGGGGGCGCACGCTGCCGCAGTTGAGGCCCTTTCGGCGCAGCAGCTCCTTGATGACGGCGTACATGCTGCCGTGGCAGGCGCACATCGCGTAGATGATGCGGCAGATATCGTTTTGCAGTGACAGCGCCTCATCCAGCTTGCGGGCAATGAACAGCTCGTTGGCTTTCAGGAAGAGGCCCGGCATCACCCCATAGGTGCCGCCGATGCCGCCGCAGGCGCCCATCATGCGCCCGGCGATGAACTGCTCGTCCGGCCCGTTGAAGACCGCCAGCTTTCCTTCCCCGGCATCCACAAACATCTGGATGTCCTGCACCGGCATGGAGGAGTTCTTTACCCCCACCACCCGGGGGTTTTTCATCATTTCACGCAGCAGCGGCAAGGTCAGCGCGGTGCCAGCCAGCTGCGGGATGTTGTAGATGATGAAATCGGTGTGGGGTGCTGCGGAGGAGATATCATTCCAGTACTTGGCAATGGCATGCTCCGGCAGCCGGAAGTAGATGGGGGGGATGCTGGCGATGGCGTCCACCCCCAGCTGCTCCGCGTGGCGGGCTAATTCCATGGAGTCCCGGGTGGAGTTGGCAGCCACATGGGCGATGATGAGCATCTTGCCGCCCACCGCCTCTAAGACGTTTTCCAGCACGGTTTTACGCTCTGCCACGGACAGGTAGATGCACTCACCGGAAGAACCGTTGACGTACAGCCCCTGCACCCCCTGGCTTAGGTAATGCCGGGCTAGGGCCTGGGTGCGGGAGGGGCTGATCTCCCCCAAATCATCAAAGCAGGCGTAGAAGGCCGGGATGATGCCGTGATATTTTTCAAGCTTGTTTGCCATTGATGTCACTCCTTCTATTACCCTTTGACGGCGCCCAGTGCAATGCCCTGGGTGAAGTACTTCTGGAACATGATAAAGATGAGCACGATGGGGACAGAGCCCAGGGTGGCACCGGCCATAATCAGGCCGTAGTTGATGCCAAACTCTGCCTGCAGGGTGGCGATGCCCAGGGCGATGGACAGGTTACGTCTGGAGGTCAGCATCACCAGCTGCATCATGTAGTCATTCCACACGATGATAAAGGTGAAGATGGCCAGCGCGCCAAAGGCGGGCTTTAACATGGGCATCACAATGCGCAGGAAGGTGTACACCTCGCCGGCGCCGTCAATGCGGGCCGCTTCCATCATTTCCCCGGGAATTCCCTCTGAAAACTGCTTCATCATGAAAATGCCAAAGGGCCAGCCCACGCTGGGCAGGATGACAGCCCAGGGGGTGTCAGAGATACCCAGGGTGTTCATGATGCGCACCAGGGGAATCAGGATGGCCTGTCGGGGCAGGGCCATGGCAGCGACCAGGAGGGAGAAGATGGCCAGCCTGCCTGGAAACTGCTTCTTGGCCAGAACATAGCCAGCCATGGAGGCCACAATGCACACCAGCACCATGGCCACAAAGGACATGAAGGCGGAGTTAAACAGCCACTGCCAGGCAGGCTCCCAAAAGAGCCGCTCATAATGGGCGAATGTGGAATCCATTGGGAACCAGTGGGGCGGAATCAGGTTGATTTCCGCAGAACTTTTAAAGGAGCCGGTGATAATCCAATAAAACGGGAAAATAAACAGCAGGGCGACCAAGACCATCAGGATGGTCATTGCAATCATGTAAGGAGAGCGCATGTTGCGCTGTTCTCTTGTCATGGTGTTCATTGTACTCATGTTCTTCCTCCCCCCTTAGTCATCCGTCCGCATGACGCGGAACTGGAAGGCAGAAAAGGCAGCGATGATGATGGCCAGGATGACGCCCATGGCATTGGCATACCCGTAGCGGTAGATGCGGAAGGCTGTGTCATACAGGTAGTACATCACGGTGCTGGTGCTGCCATCCGGGCCGCCGGACGTCAGCAGCTGGATTAAGGCAAAGCACTGGAAGGAGTTGATGGTGGTGATGACGGCCACATACAAGGTGGTGGGCAAAAGTGAAGGCCATTTCACGTGCAGGAAGGTCTGCCACTTGCTGCAGCCGTCCACTTCCGATGCCTCAACCTGGCTTTGATCCACATTGCCCAGGGAGGCCACATACAGGACGATGGGCTGGCCAATGCTGGTGGTGAACAGGATGGCCAGGACGCACCAGATGGCATACTGGGCTTCCCCAAGCCAGTTGATGTTCTCACTGATGATGCCCAGGGAGGAGAGGGTCCAGTTCAAAATGCCGTGATAGCGGTGGAACACCCATTTCCACACCACCACAACCGGGACTGAACCCATTACCACCGGCAGGTAGAACACGCCCCGGAAAAAAGAGCGGCTAAAGACAGGCATCTGATAGATCACCGTGGCTACCCACAGGGAAAACAGCATAACCAGGGGCACAGAAGCCACGGCAATAATCAGGGTGTTTGTAACAGACTGGCCAAAAGTGGAGTCATTGAACAGTTCTATGTAGTTCCGGATGCCAATGAAGCTAAATTCCTTCATCGTGTAGTTGAAGAAGGAGGTATAGATGCCCATGATCATGGGAAAGACAACAAAGCCAAAGAAAAACAGCAAGGCCGGCAAAAGGAACAAATACGAAACCTTCGTTTGCTGGCGCTGGATGGCACGGGAGCGGGCAAAGAGCTTTTTGTTATCAGCAAGGGTGCTCAAGGCGGTGGCCTCCTTCTATGATGGGTAAAGATTGAGTCTAGTATAAAGGGGTAGGGGGCGGCGGACCGCCCCCTACTGACAGGAACCGTGGTTTTTACAGGTCTTTGTTGGACTCGGTCTGGAAGGTGGCCAGGGCATCATCCAAGCTGGTGTTGCCGCTGAGGTAGGCCTGCAACATGGTCCACCACTGGAGGCGCATGTTGGCAAAGCCCTTCATGGTGTTGTAGTAGGGGCCATAGTACTTGGTGAAAGCGGTCAGCAGCTCATAGTCTGCGTTGCCTTCGTACAGGTTGCCAAAGCTGGTGCGCACGGGGAAAGCGCCGGTGGCCAGCACATTGGCCTTGCCCACTTCTTCGCTGTCGCACAGGAACTGCACAAACAGTTTGGCGGCCTTGACACGGGCTTCGTCCTTGTTGTCAAAGATGCCGAAGCCGTTGATCAGGTACTCCAGCACGGGCTTGCCATCATCAGAGGGGAAGGGAAGCCAGACTTGGGTGAAGTCCATGTTGGGGGTGTTGATCTTGGCAGCGGTGGTGCCCCAGCAGATGGTCATGGCAAGGGTCTTGTTGACAAACAGCTCGATCTCGCCGCCGGCATTGATTTCGGGGCCAAACTCCAGCACCTTGTCATCCACCAGTTTCTTCACCAGCTCCAGGGCCTTGCGGTTCTCCGGGCTGTCCACTTCGTATTTGGTCAGGTCTGCATTGGCCATGGAGCCGCCATACAGGTTGTTGATCAGAGCACGGGTGCCCTGGTCGCCGCCCTGGTTCATGCAGTACACAGAAGAGGTCAGTTTGCCAGCGGCATGGAGGGCTTCCAGGGCCTTGACATAGTTCTCGGTGGTCCAGGTGCGGTCGCCTTCCAGGTTCACATACTGCAGGGCATCGGCCTCTTCAAAGGCTTCCTTGTTGATGGCCATGTAGAAGGGGGAAGAGCTGAGGGGATACATCCAATAATTGGTGCCATCGCCGCAAGCTGCAACCAGGCCTTCGTTGTTGATGTCAGCCTTCAGTTCATCGGTGAACAGGTCGTTGAGGGAAACCAGTTTGCCGTTCATGCCGTATTCCACGATGCGGCCGGGGGCGTCAAACAGCACGTCGGGCGCTTTGTTGCCTTCGATGGCGGCAACCAGCTTCTCGGGGCCGGAGGTGAAGTCGATGGTTTCCAGCTTCACTTTGATGTTGGGATACTTGGCCTGGAAAGCATCCACCAGGGTCTGTTCGTAGGTGCCGGCGGGATCCTTGGCATCCTTTTGGGCGAAGGTCGGGAATGCCCACCAAGTAATCTCAGTGGCGGCCTCTTTCGGCTCCTGGGCAGGTTTGGTCGCAAAATAAATTGCAACTGCTGCTGCGATCACCAACAGTACCACAAGGATAGTAGTTAGGGTCTTTTTGTTCATGGGTTCCTCCTTGAAATGATTTGTTTTTTGAGATCTAAGGCAGGCATACGAACAGGTGCTGTCCTTATCAGTTCAAATATAATTCAAATGTTGGACAATGTCAATGAAATATTTACATTTTGTCCACAAAAATTCTATTTTATGGAGTTTTATTCGGTTCTCGAAAACAAAATATAGGACATTCGTGGATTTCCAAGGTCTACACGAAAAAATCCACCGCGCTCAGGAAGAGGGGATCCTCCCCGGAGGTGGGCAGGTTTTTGTACAAACCATCCAGCATCCGCTCGGAGTGACCCATCCGGCCCATGATCCTGCCATCTGGGGAGGTCAGGGCCTCAATGGCAAAGGCGGAGCCGGAGGGGTTGTACCGAATATCCATACTGGCTTGTCCATCTGCGTTTGCATACTGTGCTGCCACCTGGCCGGCTAGTGAGAACGCGTCAAACTGCGCTTGGGAGCACAGGAAACGGCCTTCCCTATTTGAAATGGGCACGGTGTAGGTTTGGCCTACCTCATAACGGCTAAACCAGGGGGAGAGCGTGGAAGTGACGCGCACATTGACCAGCTGGGACTGGTGCCGGCCGATGAGGTTTTGCGTCAGGGTGGGGCTGTCCTTGGTCATGATGGCAAACTCGCCCAGCGGCAGCAGGCCCGTTTTTACCAGGGCTTGGAAGCCGTTGCAGATGCCGCCCACCAGGCCCTTATGGGTATGAATCAACCCGTTGATGGCCTCCATCACCGGCGCGCTGCGCAGCAGGGCGGTGATGAACTTGCAGGAGCCGTCCGGCTCATCCCCGCCGGAAAAGCCGCCGGGGATAAACAGCATCTGGGCGGACCTGATCGCCTCCGCCAGCGCGTGAATGCTTTGTGCGACGGCTTCCCCCTTCAGGTTGCGGATGACAAACACCTGGGCATCTGCCCCCGCCTTTATAAAGGCGCGCGCGCTGTCCACCTCGCTGTTGGTGCCGGGGAAGCTTGGAATAATCACCTTGGGCTTTGCGATGCTGCTTCCCTTCAAGGTCCGTTTGCGGGCCTTGGCATCTGGCACAGGCTGCGCCTGTTTATCATCACTATCCACGGGATAAACGCTTTTTAGCTTGCTGTCATAGGCACCCAGCAGGTCATCCAGCAGCACAGTTTCATCCCGCCAGCTGATTTCAGGCGTCTTTTGGGTATAGCCCAGCCTCACGCCGACCTCGATGTCCTCCGCCATTTCCAGAATGAAGGCGCCGTAGTGATCCGCGAACAGCTCATCCTTGGTGAGGTGATCGTCAATCCTCAAGCCAATCATATTGCCAATGGACATTTGGAAGAGGGCATAGGCAATACCGCCCCAGGCAGGCGTCGCGCAGGCGACGGCTTTTTTCTGGTGCAGCAACCTGGCTACCTGTTGATAAACATCTTTTAAGGAGTCCTCAGTCGGCAGCCCATCCTTTCCAAGCAGGGGCTTTAAAAGCCGGACAGTGTGCCCGGTGTCCTTAAACTCCGGGGAGACCGCGCGGTTCTTGTCCGCCGCTGTAACCGCGAAGGAGATGAGGGTGGGCGGGACATCCAGATGCTCAAAGCTGCCGCTCATGGAGTCCTTGCCGCCAATCGCGGCACAGGACAGGCCCATCTGCGCCCGGTAAGCGCCTAGCAGCGCCGCCAGGGGCATGCCCCAACGCGCGGGCTCATTGGCCAGGCGGGGGAAGTATTCCTGATGGGTCAGGTAAATCATCTCAAAGGGCGCGCCAGCCGCAATCAGCTTGGATACCGCTTCCACGACGGCCAGATAGCCTCCGTGGTAGGGGCTTTGCGCGCTGATATAGGGGTTATAGCCAAAGCTCATAAAGGAGGCGGTGTTGGTGCCGCCGGGCACGGGCAGCTTTTGCACCATGGCACAAGGCAGGCTGCGCTTGTGCTTGCCGCCCAGGGGGAAGAGGACGGTGGCAGCGCCGATGGTGCTGTCAAACAGTTCCACCAAGCCTTGCTGGGAACAGCCGTTCAAATCCTGCACCTGCGCCATCAGCCCGGCGAACAGGCTGCCAGGGAGCTCTCCTTGCTGATAGGCACTCTTTTTAATATGGACAGCGGTTTCCTTGCGCGCGCCGTTTTCATTCAGGAAGCTGCGCGCCAAATCCACAATCACGCGGTCCTCATGGCGCATCACCAGGCGCGGGTTTTCTGTGACCTCGGCAACCACGGTTGCTTCCAGGTTTTCTTCCGCTGCTAATTCCAAAAAGCGCTTTGCATCTTTTGGCGCGCAAACCACGGCCATGCGCTCCTGGGATTCGCTGATGGCCAGCTCTGTGCCGCTGAGGCCCTCATACTTTACCGGCACCTTGTCCAGGTTGATGGCAAGGCCGTCCGCCAACTCGCCAATCGCAACGGATACGCCGCCTGCACCAAAGTCATTGCAGCGCTTGATAAGCAGGGTGGCTTCAGGGTTCAAAAACAGCCGCTGCAGTTTGCGCTCCTCCGGCGCGTTGCCCTTTTGTACCTGGGCCGCGGCCTCGTTCACGGATTCACTGGTGTGCGCAACGGAGGAACCGGAGGCACCGCCGCAGCCATCACGCCCGGTGCGCCCGCCCACCAGGATGACCACATCTAAAGGCGCGGGGCGCTCCTTGCGGACATAATCGGCCTTGGCCGCGCCCAGCACCGCGCCGCACTCCATCCGCTTGGCGGCAAAGCCCGGGTGATAGATCTCCCGCACACAGCCGGTGGGCACGCCAATCTGGTTGCCGTAGCTGGAAAAGCCAGCCGCTGCGCCTGTGCAAATCTGCCGCTGGGGCAGTTTGCCTGGCAGGGTGTCCGCGATGGGTAAGGTGGGGTCCGCAGCGCCTGTAATCCGCATGCCGGCATAGACATAGCCCCGGGCAGAAAGGGGGTCGCGGATGGCGCCGCCGATGCAGGTGGCGGCGCCGCCAAAGGGCTCAATCTCCGTGGGATGGTTGTGCGTCTCGTTTTTAAACAGCAGCAGCCAGTCTTCCGGCCCTTCCTTAGTATCGACCTGAATGCGGATGGTGCAGGCGTTGACTTCCTCGCTCTCCTCCACTTCCTGTAGCAGCCCCTGTTTACCCAAGGCTTTGGCTGCGATGGTGGCGACGTCCATGAGGGTGACCGGCTTGTTGGTGCCGATTGTCTCGCGCGTTGCAAAATAAGCCCGCAGCGTCTCCTCAATCACGGGGTCCTCGCAGGTGATGTCGGTGATGTGGGTCAAAAAGGTGGTGTGCCGGCAGTGATCGGACCAATAGGTGTCCAGCACCATCACCTCAGTCAGTGTGGGGTCACGGTCCTCCTGCTTGAAGTACTCCATGCACACGCGCAGATCATCCATGTCCATGGACAGGCTGTATTCCTTTAAAAAGGCGTCCATCTCAGGCGGCTGCATCGTTCGAAAACCACTCAGCACAGGGGGCGGGGGCTGGATTGGCGCTGCGGCTTTTAAGGTGGCAGGCATTGTGAGCATTGCCTCCCGCATCTCCACCGGGTTGATGAGATAGCGTTTGACCGCGTCCACATCCTGCTGACGCAAGGCGCCCGTCAGCGCGTAGACCTTGGCGCTTTTTACCATCGGCCGGTCCTGATGCGTCTGCATCTGGATACACTGCATGGCGGAGTCGGCACGTTGGTCAAACTGGCCGGGCAAAAACTCAATGGCAAAGACGGTTTCATCCTCAGCAACCTTCAATTCATAGCTCACTGTGTCCACCGGCGGTTCGGAGAAGACGGTGTGCACGGCCTGCTCAAACGCCGCCTCACTCAAGCCTTCCACATCATAGCGGTTGATGATGCGAAGCCCGGTCAGTTGATGGAGTAAAAGACCGGTCCGCAATTCCACCAGCAGGGCGCGCGCCTCATGGTTTAGGCCTGCCCGTTTTTCCACATACAGCCGTTTAATCATCTTTTTATATTCCCCTCAAGGCTTTTTGCCCAATATCGGTCCTGTAGCTTTTGTCCTTAAAATCAATCCGTTCAGCTGCAGCGTAGGCTGCTTTGATGGCATCCTGCAACCTGGGCTTCACGGCTGTGACACTCATCACCCGCCCGCCAGCGGTTACCAGATGTCCGTCCACTTCTTTCACGCCCGCAAAGCAGACCTGCGCATCCGTTTTTTGAGCGCTTATGGGATAGCCGGTTTGAAAGCGCTCGGGGTAGCCCTTGGAGGTCAGCACCAGGCAGCAGGCTGCCTCATCCAAAAACAAAGGCTGTGTCAGGTGCAGCGTCCCCTTGCTGCAGGCAATCAGGTGATCGAGCAGATCGCTTGTCATCAGCGGCAGCACCGCCTGGGTCTCCGGGTCGCCCATGCGCGCGTTATACTCCAGCACCCGGGGGCCATCTTCCGTCAGCATCAGACCTACAAACAGGCAGCCCGCAAAAGGGCAGCCTTCCGCCTGCATGGCAGCCATGGTGGGTTCCAGGATGCGCTGCTGCGTCAACGCAGCAAGCTCCTGTGTATAAAGAGGCGAAGGGGCGATGGCGCCCATGCCGCCGGTGTTCAGGCCCACATCGCCGTCTTTTGCGCGCTTGTGATCCATGGCGGACACCAGGGGCAGGATGGTCTGCCCATCTGCCAGGCAAAGCAGGGAGACCTCAGGGCCCACCAGCGTCTCTTCAATGATCACCTGTTTGCCGCTCTCGCCAAAGTCCTGGCCGGACAGCATGCCAAAAAGCGCGTGTTCCGCTTCCGCATAGTCCTGCGCAATAACCACGCCCTTGCCGCGCGCCAGGCCGTCCGCCTTGATGACCAGGGGATAGGGCTGGGCTTTGGCATATGCCAGCGCGGGCGCTAATTCATCAAACACTTTGAAATCCGCTGTTGGGATGCCATATTTCTTCATCAGGTTCTTGGAGAAGACCTTGCTGGACTCAATCCGCGTGGCTTTTTGACTGGGTCCAAAGCAGGGGATGCCGGCGTGATTCAGCGCATCCACAAGCCCCGCGGCCAGCGGATCCTCCGGCGTGACGACACAAAAATCAATCTGATACTCTTTTGCCGTCTGTACCGTGCGGTCAATATCAAGCGGGTTGCCGGGAATGCGTGTGCACTCCTTCATGCCGGGGTTGCCGGGCAGGGCATACACTTTTTCGCACAGGGGGCTTTTTACGATGGCCTTCACCACCGCATGCTCCCGTCCGCCGGAACCAATGACCAATATCTTCATGCTAACCCCCTCAATGATGGAAGAGCCGCAGGCCGGTCATCGCCATTAACATGTTGTGTTCATCACAGCAGGCGATGACCTCCTCATCCCGCACAGAGCCGCCCGGTTGGGCAAGATAGGATACCCCGCTGTTTGCTGCGCGCAGGATGCTGTCAGGGAAGGGGAAGAAGGCATCGCTGCCCAGGGAGACCCCGGACAGGCCGGCCAAATACTCCTGCTTTTCCTGCGCTGTGATGTAATCCGGCTCGTGTGCAAACAAGGCTTGCCATTTGCCCTTCAAAAAGGCGGCCTGGCCATTTAGCAGGAAGGCCTCAATCGCGTTGTCCCGTGCCGCGCGGCCAATATCAGGAAGAAACTGTAGCGCCAGCGTCTTTGGATGATGGCGCAGGTGCCACATGTCCGCCTTGTCCGCGGCCAGCCGCACGCAGTGCACGCGGGACTGCTGCCCGGCGCCGATGCCAATCGCCTGCCCGTCTTTTGCCAGGCAGACGGAGTTGCTTTGCGTGTACTTAAGGGTAATCAGGCTGACCAAAAGGTCTATCGCTGCTTTTTTGGGCAAATCTTGGTTTTTGGTGACGATGCGCTTTAGCAGGCTGTCATCAATTGCCGCGTCGTTGAAGCGCTGGGAAAAGGTGATGCCAAAGATGTCGCGCGTTTCCATCTTTGAAGGCAGGTAATCCGGATCAATCTGGATGATGCTGAAATTGCCCTGACGCTTTTGACGCAGGATGTAAAGCGCGTTTTGGTCATATCCAGGCGCAATGATGCCGTCTGATACCTCCCGCGCGATGATGCGCGCGCAGGTCACATCGCAGGTGTCGCTTAGCGCGATAAAATCCCCAAAGGAGGACAGGCGGTCCGCGCCCCGCGCGCGCGCATAAGCGCAGGCGATGGGGCTGTCGTTCAGCCCCGTGATATCCTCCACAAAAAAGGCTTTTTGGGATTCAATGGAAAGCGGCACACCAAGGGCTGCGCCAGCCGGGCTCACATGCTTAAAGGAGGCAGCGGCCGGGATTTGGGCAGCTGCTTTCAGCGCTTTCACCAGTTGCCAGGCATTGAGGGCGTCCATAAAATTGATGTAACCGGGCTTGCCGTTGAGCACCTCTAGGGGCAGCTGGCCGCCATCCCGCATCGACAGCTTGGCCGGCAGCTGGTTGGGGTTGCAGCCGTATTTCAACAGAATCTCGTCCATGGTGTCCTCCTTATCGCGTGTGTCGGTTATAAATCCAGTATTGGGAGCTTTGTGTTTGTAGATGAAAGCGCCGAACGCACAGCGCGACCTTGTTATCAGGGTGCAGGCTGTTCCAAAGTGATTGGGAGAAGGCTGCCGCATCCATCGGGATTTCAACTTGCCGCGGTTCTCCCAAGAAGGATGGCAGCGGGTTGCCGTCGGTTTCATAGGTGTGGATGAAGCGCCCCACACCAGGCAAAGCGGGATAGTTGTAATACAGCCGGTCACAGGCAAGGCCTTCCTCATCGGCCGCGCGCAGCAGGCCCATCTGGATGCTGGCGGCTTCCTGGTCAAAGCACATCATCCCGCTGATGCGCGGGGTGAAATTGGGCGCATCCGGCTCAAACTGTCGGGTGTTAAGGGCAGAAACAAAGCTTCCGTCCTCCATGAGCGCTGATACAATGGTATCGGTCTGGTCGCCATTGGTCACAATCAAGTGATTGCCCACTGTGGCGCTTGGGCGGTATAAAATGAGGCTGGGATCACTCAGTTTGCGCTCATCATGCAAGCGGATCGCCAGCTCATCTCCTTCACGCACAAAGACCCGGTTGCGGGAGTTTTCGCTGCGGCCCATGATAAAATAGACCGTCAGGGCATGCTCCTTGTCGGGGCTCATCCCCAGCACAATCCCGCGCCCGGGATAGGGGTTGTTTTGCAATAAAGTTGGTAAGTCCAGCAGTTTCATGCTCATGAGCCTTCCTTCCTCTTCATCAACTGCTTGCACAGCTGTTCCACCGCCTTTGGCAGCAGCCTCCATTCAGCCTGTTCCATGACCCGCTTTTGAAGCTGCTCCGGCGTGTCGTGCTTCTTCACCCTGACCGCCTTTTGCAGCAGGATGGGGCCGCCGTCCGCCTCCTCGTTGACAAGGTGAACCGTTGCACCGCTCAGCTTGACCCCGCGGGCAAGCGCCGCCTTATGCACCTTCAAACCATAAAAGCCCTTGCCGCCAAAGGCAGGCAGCAGGGAGGGGTGGACGTTCACGATTCTGTTTTGATAGGCCTTGATTACATTGGCGCTAAGGATGGTTAAAAAGCCGGCCAGCACAATCAGATCAATCTGGTGTGCTTCCAGCACGCGCAGCAAATCCGCTTCCCAGGCTTTTGCCTCCTGTCCCTTTTTGGGCAGACTTAGGGCCTTGATGCCCGCCTTCTCCGCGCGCAAAAGGGCATAGGCATCCGCCTTGTCGCTGATGACCAGCGTGATGATACCGTGCTGGATAAGGGCCTGTTCCTGTGCCTTAATCAGCGCCTGCAAATTGGTGCCGCCGCCGGACAACAGCACGGCGATGTGTATTTTTTCCATCAGTCAAACCGCAGGCTCTCATCGCCCATGACAATCTCACCCAAGATGAAGGGCGCTTCGCCATGGGCTGTCAGTGTTTGAACCGCAAGTTCACAGTCCTCCTGCTGCACAGCCATCACCATGCCCACGCCCATGTTAAACGTGGAGAACATCTCCTTTTCGCTGATGCCGCCGCGCTTTGCCAGCAGGTCAAACAGCGGCGGGACCTTGATGCTGTCCCGGTGTACCCTGGCGCAGTAGCCCTCCGGCAAAAAGCGGGGCAGGTTCTCATAAAAGCCGCCGCCGGTGATGTGCGCGATACCGTGCACGCGCGCCTTGTTCAATAGTTCTAGCACAGGCTTTACATAAATCCGGGTGGGCGCAAGCAGCGCCTCGCCCAGGCTTTGGCCATTCAGTTCCGTTAGTGGCGTGTTTAGATTCTGGTGCTCCACCAAAAACACTTTGCGCGCAAGGGAGAAGCCGTTGGAATGAAGGCCCGATGAGGGCAGCGCGACCAGCACATCGCCTTCCCTGATGGCTTCCTTTTGCAGGATTTTTTCCTCATCCACAATGCCCACGGCAAAGCCCGCGATGTCAAACTCATCCACCGGGTAAAAGCCGGGCATCTCGGCCGTCTCGCCACCAATCAAGGCGCACCCTGCCTGGACGCAGCCTTCAGCCACTCCGGATACGATCTCGGCCACGCGCTCGGGCACGTTCTTGCCCAGCGCCAGATAATCCAGGAAAAACAGGGGCTTGGCGCCGCAGCAGATGATGTCGTTTACACACATGGCGACGCAGTCAATCCCGATGGTGTCATAGTGGTCCATTAAGAAGGCCAGCTTAAGCTTGGTGCCCACACCGTCTGAGCCGCTCACCAGCACTGGCTTTTTCATGCCGGTCAAATCGGGCATGAACAGCCCGCCAAAGCCGCCCAGGCCGGAGAGAACGCCGGGAATATGCGTTCTTTCCACGCTTTCCTTCATTAACTGCACCGCGCGGTAGCCCGCGTTGATATCCACCCCGGCGTCCTTGTAATGTTGGCTGTCGGATTTCATTGTAACTCTCCTACCCTGATTAATCGTTTGGCGTACCGGTCACGCAGCGCGTCGTTTGGAATGTCGCAGGGGTACTGGCCATTAAAACAGGCGATGCACAGCTCCTTTGGCGGAATGGGTGCAGCGATTGTACGCACGGCGCTGTGGCTTAGGTAATGTAAGCTGTCCGCGCCAATGATCTCCTGGATTTCTTTGATGCTGTGCTGCCTGGCGATCAGTTTGTCGCTGGCTTTGATATCGGTTCCATAGTAGCAAGGGTACAAAAAAGGCGGGGAGGTGATGCGCATGTGCACCTCCAAAGCACCGGCTTCCCGCAGCAGACGCACGATGTTTTTGCTGGTGGTGCCGCGCACGATGGAGTCGTCCACCAGTACCACGCGTTTACCGGACACGACGGCTGAGACGGGGTTCAACTTAATCTTGACGGCCGTGCCGCGGTCCCTGTTCTCGGGGTTGATGAAGGTGCGCGCGATGTAGCGGTTTTTGATGAATCCCGGCCCATAGGGGATGCCGGAGGCGCGCGCGTACCCCACCGCGCCGTCAATGCCGCTGTCGGGCCCACCCACCACAATGTCGGCTTGCACAGGGTGTTCCCGCGCTAAAATCTCACCCGCGCGTGCGCGCGCCTCATGCACGCTCACCCCATCCAGGACAGAGTCCGGCCGCGCGAAATAGATGTATTCAAACATGCAGGCGGAGCGCGGCTTGCTGCCGCAGTGGGTGGTGATGCTGCGCGCACCGGTGTCGTTGAAGACCACAATCTCACCTGGGCGGATGTCGCGCACGAATTCCGCGCCCAAAACGGGTAGCGCGCAGGATTCGGACGCCACCACAAAGCCGCCCTCGGGCAGTTTGCCATAGCAAAGGGGACGGAAGGCTCGCGGCCCGCGGGCCGCGATCAGCTTGCGCGGCGTCATCATGACCAGGGCATAGCTGCCATCCAGGCTGCCCATTGCGCGTTCCAGCGCTTCCTCAGTGGAGCCCGCGGTTAAGCGCTCCCGCGTAATCGCGCAGGAGATGACCTCCGCGTCACCCGTGGTGTGAAAGATCATGCCCTTTTCTTCAAAGTCGTCCCTGAGGCTTGAGTAGTTGGTGAGCGCACCGTTGTTGGCCAGCGCCAGGCGGCCCTTTCGGTGGTTGATAACCAGCGGCTGCATGTTGATGCGCCCACGGGTGTCATCCGTGCCATAGCGCACATGCCCCACCGCGATCTGCCCCTGGCCCAAATCCTCCAGGATGCGTGGGTTCATTACCTCGCTCACCAGCCCTGCATCCAGATGGAAGCGGAAGAGGCCGTCCTCATTCACCGCGATGCCGCAGCTTTCCTGCCCGCGGTGCTGCAGGGCGCACAAGCCCAGGTAAGAATCCATGGCCAGGGGGCCCTTTTTGTTGCGGTAGATGCCCAGTACCCCGCACTCCTCACGCAAACTAGGCATCCGTTTTGTCCTCTCCTACAACGCGCGCAGCCAGGTCCATCGCCTCAATGGAAGCCCCCTTATTCCACACGCGCATGTTGCCGGCGGAAATCTCGTCCATCAGCACCAGCTCCTCGCCCGCTAAGCCAAACTCATATTTTATGTCAATCAACTCAAGCTGCAGCCGATCCAGCTCCTGCGCAATCAGCGCGGTGATGCGTTTGCTTAAGCGCACCAATTCCTCATAGCGTGCGGCGTCCAGGATCTGAAGGTCGATCAAACCATCCTTGGTAATCAAGGGGTCACCGCGCTCATCGTCCTTCAGCGTCATTTCCACATAGTCCGGCAGCGCGGTGCCAGAGGCGATGTAAGCGCCGTAGCGGCGGATGAAGCTGCCCACCGCGCGGCGGCGGCAGATCACTTCCAGCCCCTTGCCAAAGGGCTTGGCACTCAGGGCAACCATGGTGCCGTTCGCTAAATCCGCGGACACAAAATGCGTTTTGATGCCGGACCTTTCCAGCAGCTTGAAGAAATGGACAGACATGCGCAGGTTGGACAGGCCCATGCCTGAAATGGATAGCCCCACGGTGTTGGCGCCAGGGTCAAACACGCCGTCTGTACCCGTTACATCATCCTTAAAGCGCAGCAGCACCTGATGATCCGGCATCTTGTAGACGTCCTTGGTCTTGCCCTTGTACAGCAGCGGATACTGATTCATCAGTGATTCTCCTTTTCATTCAGGGTAAAAAGGCGGCTGATTTCCTCGTCCTTTTGCGCCACGCCCTCGGTCATGTGTTTGCGCAGGGCTGTCAGCTGGTCAGCCAGTCTATCATCCGTAATCGCCAGCATCTGCGCGCACAAAAGCGCCGCATTGCGCCCGGCGCCAATGGCCACAGTCGCTACCGGGACGCCGGAGGGCATCTGGACGGTGGACAGCAGGGCATCGATTCCGTCTAAATGACCCGATTGCGCCGGGACGCCCACCACGGGCAGGGTGGTCTGCGCTGCGGCAGCGCCGGCCAGGTGCGCGGCCAAGCCCGCGATGCAGATGAGGGCGCCAAAGCCCTCCTCCCGTGCCGAACTGGCGAAGGCCTGCAGCTTATCCGGTGTCCGGTGGGCCGAGCAGACCTTCACAACAAAGGGGATATCCAGTTGTTTGAGGGTATTCGCCGCGTCCTGTGCGATAGCCAGGTCGCTGGCGCTGCCCATGATAATCGCGATTTTCTTCATCTGTTCCTCCTGTCAATATAAGAGGCTTGGTCATCATCCTTGGCACCTGAAAATACAAAGCGCCGCATCGGTCTTTTCCGCAAAACGCCCCGCGGCACACCTATTATGTGCCAAAAACAGCTAAAAAGTCAAGAAAAAGACGAACAATATTTTATAAAATTATCCGAATGTACGGAAAACGACGTTTTCCGCCAAAAAACGCCATGCGCGTGGCATGGCGTAAAAAACCGGTTGGCCTTACTCTTATGGTTGGTTCATCCCAAAGGGGTCATAAGGCACTGTCTGGGGCGCTTCTCCGGGTACATCCGGCTCGGCCTTGGGCTTCCTTGTGCTGCTGATGACCTTGAGTATGTTGCCCGCACCGATGAGCACCAGGGGAAGCATCTTCAACTTCTGCCAGAGGTTCGCGCCCAACAGGTTGGTGCTGCCCAGGGAGAAGATGATGAGGAGCACAGCGACAGGGATGCTGATGATGCCCGCAATCAGCCCACGGCGCGCAACCAGCGCGTAGAGGGAAAACAGCGCACAGAGCAGCAGGAAGGCGTGCGTATGCAATTTTTGCCAGGGCAATCTGCTTAAATAATCGATGATTGTGATTTTTCCGTCTTGAACCAATTTGTAAACCGGCGATACCCATATCAGCATCTCATCAAAACGGATACTCAACTCATACACCGCCCAGGCAAGCAAAAACAAGGCACCCCAGAATACCATACGCCTGCCGGTTTGCTGCAGTGTATTCATCGCGCGTCCCCCTTTCCTTACAACCCTTAGTGTATGCGCCGCAAAGCCCGCTGTCAATTGCCGCACTTGACGCTGTTTCATCCCTTTGTTAGGATAAAATCAGATTCATTCAAAGGGGGTGAGGGCCATCATCCAGCGCAGATTTGCCATCTTGATGGCCGTTGTCATCCTCTTTTCTTACGTCCCCGTCAAGGCCTCAGAGTTGGCCGCGCCCACCTTGCGCGCCCTGCTGGTTGCCTGCGATGATTTTCTCAGCCAACCAGATACCACACCCTCCTCCTACAACAATGTCTCCGCGCTGCGCAGGGCCTTGTTGTATGACACCCGGGGATACAGCCGTGTCCGGGTCAGCCTCAACGAGGCGCTGGATAAGGACAGCTTTGCGGCCCTGGCAAAAAGCGCGTTTATGGGCGCGGGGGAGCTGGACATCAGCCTGTTTTATCTAAGCACCCACGGCCTGCAGTCAGAGGATGGGACGGATTTCATCGCCTTGATGAGCGATGGGGAGCGGGAGAGCCTGCTGCATATTAAGGAAATCCATGAGGGGCTTAAAACCATCCCTGGCATCAAAGTCATCATTCTGGATGCCTGCTTCAGTGGCGCTGCCATCAACAAAGGGACGGACATCCCGCTTGTCAGCTCGATCTTTACAGGGCCGGATTTTAAGGTCATCACCAGCGCAGGCGCTTTAGAGCCCAGTTTCCTCTGGACGGACGGTGCGGGCACGGTACAGGGCGGCAGTTTTTTTGCCCACGCGCTCACTGAGGGCATCAGCGCGCAGGGGCTTTATGCAGCGGACGGCAACCAGGATGGCTTAATCACCCTGTCGGAGCTTTACACCCATCAATTACAGGCCTATGGCGCTTCCACCCCGCAGGTGTATCCGCAGCAGGATGATTTTGTGGTGTTTGCGTACAGGACGCCCTACCTCACGCCAAAATCGCGGCTGGTGACGCGGCTGCTGCTGGAATCCGCCATCATCCGCGAGGCCGGTGAGCCAATCCATTTTTCCTATACCTTAAACCGGGAATCCCGCTTAGCCTACCAACTGGTCTATATGGATCAGGGTGAATGGCAGTTTCAAAACCCGCAAAGCATCGCGGACACAGGGCGCGGGGATGGCGTCGTGCTGCCCGGGCGCAAGGAAGTATCGTTTGAGATTGCCGAAGGCATGCAGAACCTCTCTGGCTATTTGCTTTTGATGCTCATCACCGTGTTTGAGGACCGCTCGCGTCCCCTGGCCTGTGTGCTGACCAGCGTGCAGACGCAGGAGAGCGACCCCATGCTGCGCGTACACAGCGTGCCTGGTTTCACGCCTGGCATGGGGGAGGAGGCAGCCTTCATTGTGCGCCACACGGGCGCAGTGGAGTACACCGCCCGCATCATAAACGGGGAAGACAAAACGGTCACCTATCTACAGCTCAACCAGTTAAGCCGGCCGCTGCATTTAAAGGACGAGGGCAGCTGTCTTTATTGGGATGGTAAAACAAGCGCTGGCGCATTCGCGCCAACGGGCAGATACCGCCTGAAGGTGACAGCGTATGTTGGCAGCCAGAAATATGAAACAACAGGTGACTGGTTTAATTTATACTAAAATTCTATCCCCTTGCGCGCTTGGATACCCTCGTTGAAGGGGTGTTTGACGGCCTCAATCTTGCTGACATAGTCGGCCTTGTCAAGCAGCGCCTGCGGGGCATAGCGCCCGGTGACCGCGACATCCCCATATAACAGCGCGCAATCAATCAGCGAGATGGCCGCCTCCATTGTCACAAGCCGCATCGTCAGCGCAACGTTTAACTCATCCAGCACCGTCAAGGCTGGTTTTATCTCCTCTATTTTCACTTTCATCCGCTCCACGGATTCCAGGTGTTCCTGCCTGGTTTGTTCCTGTTGCTCAGGCGTCAGGCGGCCAAAAAAGCCGCGCAGTTTGGCGCTGTCAAAGAGATAGGCGGCCTCAAAGCTGCGCAGGGCATGTAACTCGCCGGATTTGCCGTCCTTCATAAATTGCGCGATGAAGACCGGTTGATTGTGGCCCAACATGCGCAGCGCCAAGCCCATGGCGGTGGTGGTTTTTCCCTTTCCATCGCCAGTATAGACATGCAGTAGGTGGTGGCTCATAGTTATCCTCCGTTTGTTTGCATCCATTCTAACAGACTGGACAGGAAATGAAAGCTCTTTCTGCTGGTTTCCGGGGTATACTATACATGAACGGAGGGCACAAATTACATGGATGTTTCAAGCGCCGAGCTGGATTTTTTCATTCAGGATCATGGGCGATTGGCCAGCTATCTGATTTTGCGCGAACAGATTCTCTCGCTTGCGCCAGATGCCCAGATTAAAGTGCAAAAGACCACCATATCCTTCCGCGCGCCCCGGCCGTTTGTATACGTCAGCTTGCCCTATCGCAAGAAAATCTCCGGCTGGCCGGACGCCGTTTTGCAAATCAGTTTTTCATCACAAAAGGCGGAAGGACATCCCTGTGTGATTCACAGTACCGCCATTCGGGCTGGGCTGTACACCATCCACGCCCTGGTCAACAAACCCGGCACCCTGGATGATGGCTTGCTGGACCTCATCCATGCAGCCCTTCATCTTCGAAACAAATAAGGAGGACCAAAGTGAGCGTTTATGATTTTACTGTCCGCGATGTTTTTGGCAAGGAGGTGGCCTTGTCTGATTATAGGGGGCGCGTGCTTTTGATTGTCAACACGGCCACTCACTGCGGCTTCACCCCGCAGTATACCGCCTTGCAGGAGCTGTATGAGCGCCACAAGGACAGGGGGTTCGTGGTGCTGGACTTCCCCTGCGACCAGTTTGGCAAGCAGGCGCCCGGCAGTAGCCAGGAGATTCACCAGTTCTGCATCGCGCGCTTTGCGCTTACCTTCCCGCAGTTTGAGAAGGTCGACGTCAACGGGGAAAACGCCAGCCCGCTGTTCAGCTATTTAAAAGAAGCCCTGCCGGGCTTCATGGGGGATGCGATAAAATGGAATTTCACCAAGTTCCTGGTTGGCAAGGATGGTGTGCCCGTCAAGCGCTACGCACCGCAGACAACGCCTGAAAGCCTTGAGGAGGACATCCTCGAATTGCTGTAGCTCAGCCTTCCAGGGGGGGCTTAGCTGTCCGCGCCCAGTTGATGATCATTCGCTCGTGTGAGCGAAGCTCGATATACTCGCCCTTTTGCCAGTCCGGCAGGGGCAGGTTGGCGTCCCAGTAGTAGCTGCGCTCGTCCAGCTCCTCCTTGATGGTGTCCGCGCGCATGGTCACTGGGTAAAAGCGCACGCCTTCGCGCGTAACAGTCGCCAAGTCTTCAATGATATCAAAGGCGGCCACATCCGTGCGGCTGCGGGCAAAGAGGGCGTTCATCAAGAACTGACGATAGCGCTTAACTGGCAAAATGAACAGCACCAGGGAGAACAGCACGGTTGCGCACAGTAGCGCGAACAACAGGCTGGTCAGCCACTCTATGCGCTGGATAAAACTGACAATCACAAGCAAAAGCAGCAGCACCTCTGGCATCAGCCAGAACAGCACGCGCTGCTTTAATTGTTTGGTGATGGCATCCAAATCGTTTTGTGTATACATCGGCACCCTCCTTGTGCCATCTTACCCGACTGCCCCTTTAATGTAAATCCATGGGGGTATTCTAGTTGTTAAAAATATGTTACAATATTTGCAAACCACTCAGGAGGGCTGGCATGGAAGCGGTCATCAAGACCCATTTACTCACCAAGCGATACCGCCGTGCGCGCGGCATCAGCAACCTTAGCATACAGGTCAACAAAGGGGATATCTATGGCTTCATCGGCTCCAACGGGGCTGGCAAATCCACCACCATCCGTGTGCTGCTGGGCTTGATTCACGCCAATGCAGGAAGCGCCGAGGTCTTTGGTTTGGACGTCCGCCGCCACAAGCGGGAGATCCTGTCGGACATCGGCTATATCCCCTCTGAAGCCGCCTACTACCCGGGCATGCGGGTGTGGGACGCGCTAAAAATGGCCAGTCAGTTCAGGCGCCTAGACTGCGCGCTGGAGGCACGGCGCGTCTGCGGCGCGCTGGCACTGGATATGAACCGCAAGATTGACGAATTGTCCTTTGGCAACAAGAAGAAGCTGGCCATCGCGCTGGCGCTGCAGCACAAGCCCTCGTTGCTTATTTTGGACGAGGCCACCTCCGGCCTGGACCCGCTTGTGCAAAAGGCTTTCTGGGATTTGATGATGGACCGCCACCGCGCGGGCGCCACAATTTTTTTATCCAGCCATGTGTTGTCGGAGGTTCAGCAGCATTGCACCCGTGCCGCAATTATCAGGGAAGGCCGGCTGGTGGTGGAGGACAGCGTGGAGGAACTGTCCAGGTCCTCTGCCAAGCGTGTCACCCTGCGCGGCTGTGAGCATCTGCCGGAGGATTTCCCCGGCGCGCTTGGCATCACCAACATCAACCGCAACACCAGCTTCCTCTTTCGGGGTGATTATAAGCAGCTGTTGCGGGATTTGCAGCAGGTGGAGTTCTCGGATTTAAGCATTACAGAGCCGGATATGGAAGAGATCTTCCTGCATTTTTACGAGAAGGGCGGTGAGCAGAAATGACCGTGTTACGCAACGAGATCCGCTTTCACTGGAAGGGCACGCTCATCTGGTCTATCTCTCTGTCCTTTTTCGCCATCCTGGCGCTGACGCTCTACCCGCAGGTGGCCAGCTATTCCGGTTTCTTCAACAGCATGGTTGAGCGCATGGGCATCTTCGGGCAGATGTTCAACCTGCAAAACATGGATGTGTTTGAGTTCATGAATTACTATGGCTTGGAAAACGGCAACTTCATCGGCCTGGGCGGCGGCATGTTCGCGGCGATTACCGCGATGAACATCGTCGCGCGCGAGGAAGGCCGTCACACGGCGGAGTTTCTGTTCCCGCATCCCATTAACCGCCTGACTGTATTGGCGCAAAAATTTATCGCGATGCTGCTGCAGATTGTGCTGCTCAACGCCATCTTCATCCTCTCTGCCCACATCGGCGCCGGTCTGATTGGGATGACCTTCCCGCAGAAGAAATTCACTGATTTTCACCTATCCCTGTTTATGATGAATTTGCAAGTCGCGGTTCTCTGCTTTGGCATCTCCTGTTTCAAAAAAAGGGACAGCGTGGTCCCTGGCCTGGGCCTGGTGCTGGCCTTCTACTTTGTCAACCTCTTCATCAACATCAACCGCGAGGTGGCGACCTTTAAGTATTTCACGCCCTATTACTACACGGACATCGGCCGGATCACCACCCATGGAGGCCCGATGTGGGAGTCCATCGGCCTGGGTTTTGCCGTGTCCGGCCTGGTTTTTTTGCTGGGCTGCCTCTATTACAGCAAAAAAGACCTGGCCATTTAATATGACAGGACACATCGATGAAGAGCAGGTGCCCCTGGGTATCATCCCTTCATCATAAGAATGCGGAGGACAAAAACATGGCCAGACTGGAACGGCATTTAAACGGTAATTTCAACGCCCTGCTCCGCTACATCCATGAGGGCATCATCGGCGGCTCGGTTTCCGCCACCTTTGAAGACGGCAGCGACTGGCAGGACGGGGACACCCAGGTGGCGGTCCGGGTGTACGAGCGGTATTCCTGGTTGGGACAAAACCGGGTTAGCCTGTCTGTGACCCTGGTATCAAACGGCCCCAGGCTGTTTTTAAGCGCCATCACCTCTGGCGGTTCCCAGGCGGTCTTTTTTAAGATCAACCGCTTTGGGGAGGACGCCTTCTTAGACAAGCTGGCGGTGCTGTTGGACAATCACCGGGGATAGGCCGAAACGCTTCCCAAATTATAGAGAACACCTCCTGCAAAATGTGCCGGAGGTGTTTTGATGGTGCTGAACGGGTAAGCTGTGGCAGCGGCCGGTATGTGAAACATCATCTTGGTAAAACGTGTCCAATCAACCCCGCTACCTGAGCACAAATTCCTCTGGATACACTTGTTCGCTGTCCTGGTTGAGTGTATTCATAATCCGCGCCTTGTCCTCTCCCTGGGCCACAACGGGGCGGAAGTCGTTTTGAGGCCGCACACCCGAGGTAATCACCGGGATCAGCCGCACTGCGGTTTCTGATAAACCATTCCCCTCAAACTGCAGCCTCACCTGCGCCATCAGGCCGTCAAAGGTGGTCAGCTCCAGGTTACCGCCAAACACCAGGTTGCCCAGGGAGTAGAAGATCAGGCCGCCGTTGTACACCTCAATGCCCTGCACCACATGGGTGTGGTGGCCAATCACCAGGTTGGCGCCGGCGTCAATGGCGGTGTGGGCCATCAGGGTTTGCAGCTCGTTGTGCTGTTTCTCGTATTCATTGCCAAAATGGCAGGTGTAGACGATATAATCACAGCCCTGGCGCTTAAGCTCTTCAATCTCATCCGCGATGCGCCGGTGGTTTTGGCGAAAGATGGTCTCCCTGATGCCGCCAAAGCCGATTTTTACGCCGTTTTTCTCATAGATATGCAGGTGGCTGTAGCCAGCGTAGGGGATACCGGCATCCTGAAGGGCTCTCCGCGTGCTGTTTTTACCATCCTGGCCGTAGTCCACATAGTGATTATTGGCAATGTTCACCAGGTCAATGCCGCCAAATTTCAGGATGTTCGCAAACTCAATCGGCCCCCGGAAATTATGCGTCCGGCGGGTGAAGCCTTTTTTATCATTCTGAAGGACGTTTTCAAGGTTGACCATGCTCAGGTCGTCCTGGTTAAAAATCTCAGCAAGCCCTGAAAAAGGCCAAGCCATGCCCTTTTCTTCAACGATGCCGTGGAAGGATTCGGGCTTCCTGCGGCTGTGCTCCTCGCTGCCCAGCACGCAGTCCCCGCCAAAGGTCAGGGTAATGGAGGTGCGCAGGGTGCTTGTCTGCGCTGCATCCGGGTGTAGGGATCCTTGCTGATTGGCTAAATCCTCCTCGCCCATCACCTGAAAGGCGGGGATAAACGCAACAACTGTTTCAATGATTGGTTCCGCCGCAGGCTCTGGGTCTGGGACTTCAGTCAATTCCTCAGCGGACGCGGCTGCCTGCGGGGGGTCTTCCTTCAATTCCTCTTCCTGTGATGAGTCTTCCTTCAATTCCTCTTCCTGTGCCAGATCTTCCTTCAAGTTATCCTCAATAGAGACGGGTTCCTGCGCCACATGCTCCGGCTGCAGGTTGTCATCAGAGGGCAGCACCAGCACCTTGGTATTGCGCGGCAGGTTGGCGTACAGCCACCAGGCGTTCATCTCCTGTTCGTTGAGGTCGTGCGCTATGCGCACACAGCCATGGGTGGCAATCTGCCCTAAAAGCTCCTTTTGAAGGCTGTAATCACGCATGCCGTTCCGAAGCTGGTAGCCCGCGCTGTGCAGCAGGTTGCCGCCGTCGATGCGGATGGGGTACTCATACCGGGCACCTTTGCTCACATACTCCGCAATGCGGTCCTGGGTGATGAAGGCACCGGGCACTGTGTCAAAGGAGCTGGTGCCGGGAGGCACATAAACACCCGTGCTGACGCTGAGGGTTCCCAGTTTGTTACCGCGCTCATATACGCTGATGGTTTGCGCGTTTTTATCAATCAACAGGCCATAGCGCTCATGCGGTGTGATGGTTTTTAAACGCTTGTCGGGGATATAGCCCGTCATCCATTTGCCGTCTCCGTGCCGCGCAGCGCGGATCTTTAAGAAGCCAGCGGGGCCAAGTTCCAGGATTTCTACCGCCGCTGTCTGCCCGTGCATCATGCCAACGACCTTTGATTTGGTGCTTGGCTCCGCGTACACCTTTTGATGCTGCATCGCACCGATGTCAATGACGGTGATGGGCGCCATCATGGCAGCCCACACGCTTTGATCATCCAGCGTTTCCGGCAGGAAATGACCCTGTGGCGTTACTGCGATTGTGGCAGGCGTATAAGGCTCATCCGTCAGCGTGAAAGGCCGCTTGATGGCCCCCTGCTGGGAACCCTGCGCTTCAAACAGGAAGTAGTAGGATCCGGTGGGCGCTGGTTGATTCCCGATTTTCTTGTTCCAGCGGTAGGTGTGCGGCAGCATGTCGTTGCGGTTGTAGGTGCGCCGGAACAGGGGCTGCTCATCCTCACCCTCGCGGTATAGGCTCACGATGAGGTTCCCTGGTTTGCTCAACTGATAATCTGCGTACAGGCTTTCTTCGTCATGAATGGACAGGCTGTCCCTGGACAAAAGCACATAGCTGATGCCGGCTGCTGGCTGCAAAACGCGGAAGGCGGCTGTCGCCTTAAAGGTTTCATCCCCCGTGACAAGCTGTGCCTGAAGCTGCGCATCACCTCGCGGCAGCGCCTCCCCGTTGATGGACAGGCCGGAAAAGGGGTAGTTCAGGCTGCCCTTTTCCACTGGCACATCCTTAACAATCAGGTATTGCCGGCCCAGCGCTTGGGCGTGCAAGGTCAAGCTGCCATTTGCGGGCACTTCCAGCGTGATGGATTCATTTTGATATGGCCTGATACTACCGGGCACAGTCAAGACCAAACCATGCTCCGCCAAACCGAGGCGGGGCAGGGCAGAAATCATCACTCCCAGCACCAGGCAGAATGCCAGCGCTGTCCTCAATCGTGCGTTCATTTTTTTATCTTATTGCAGACGCGGCTTTCTGTCAAACCAGTGCCAAACCATATAAAAAACCGCCCCGGTGGGGCGGTCAGCTCGGCACAATTTATCCGCGCATCTGGGCGAAGCAATCGCTGCAGTAGACAGGACGGTCGTCCCGCGGCAGGAAGGGTACCTGCGTCTGCACGCCGCACTGCGCGCAAGTGGCGTCGTGCATTTCGCGCGGGCCGTTGCGCCGGTTGGTCTTGTGTACCCTGCGGCACTCGGGGCAGCGGGTGGGCTCGTTTTGAAAGCCCTTCTCCGCGTAAAACTCCTGCTCGCCAGCGGTAAACTGGAATTCGCTGCCGCAATCACGGCACACCATGGTTTTGTCTTGATACATGAACTGGAAACCCCCTCAAAAATTGGGTTGAACCTCGCTGACCTGGTCTTTGCCCCCACACACGCCGGCTGGAGGGTTGCTTAGCGCGTTTGCGCCCTACGCTGCTCTCTCGGGCTTGCGCCCGGCCGGACTGACATCTAGATCGCACCATGCTCACCGGCGTTTCGCCGGCTTACGTGGGCCGTTTTGCCTGCGACTGGCATCGGCTCTCAACCACAGACCGTGGCTCAACCAAGGCCATTATACGGCTGAGTTTGCACGAATGCAAGCATCTTTGTGATACTTAAAAGATACACCGGAATGTTTGCTCAAAAAACTGCGCGGTGATACACTGCTTTGGGGGAGGGATTATGCCGTATTTTGGAAACTATACCAAGACAGATTTAAGGGACCTTAGCTGGTTTCATCAGGTTAATTCGGGGCAGCAAAGCCGCGGCGCCGCCCGCTTCGGGCTGGAGTTGGCGCAGCTTTCCTATGACTTTGAGGCCGGCCCCTGGCTGTCCTCGGGCTGGACGGATATGGTTATCCAGGTGGACGCCAGGCTGCTTTCCGGTGTGCGCAAAACGGAGGATGTCAGCACCTGGCGGCAGGGCTTGTTCAATGCTTTTTTGCCCAAATTGGCGCGCGGGCTAACCAATATCACCAACCCCATCACCGATTTGAGGAGCTACCTGCAGCAGGACATCCCGCTGCGCACGGGCAAGGCCGTGGTGATGATCCGTGAGCACGCGCCGCAGCGCTTCACCCTTGCCATCGGCTTCATGGGCACGGGCCGCCGCCCACAGGACTGGGCCTCCAACATGCGTTTGCAGCAGGAGAGCCACTTTCATGAGGGCTTCTTCAACCTTGCCGCCCAGTTTGAAAGCATGGAGGCAGAGATTCGCTTCCCCACCGCTGCGGCAGCATTGGGCTTGGAGGACTTGAGCCTGCGGGATGTGCTGAATGCCTGCAAGCGGCCGGAGAGCCCTTTCCGCGTAATCGTGGCTGGGCACAGCCAGGGCGCGGCGGTAATGCAGGTGTGGACCCATCAAAAACTGAAATCCGGCGTGCAAAAACAGCATCTGCTGGGCTTTGGTTTTGCCTCGCCCTCCGTTGCAGTCGACCTGCCGCAGGATGAGTTGATCTGTCCGCTGACGCACTTCTTGGTTGCGGATGATTTAATTCCGCGGGTGGGGATGAAGGATCATCTGGGCACAAGCTACCTGCTGCGCCCGGATAATCAGTTCCGGGAGGTTTGCTACGGCGATTACCGCAATCATCCGCTGTTTATAGAAACCTTGGGTTTGCTCAACAGTTTACAGGATACACAGCAGGGTCTGCTGTTCGCGCTCGCCTTTTTGGACGCGCTGCGCGAGCAGCCGGCCAAGGCTGTCGGCTCCGCCCTGGCCGTGTTTGTGGATCACACTGTATATGACTTACCTGCCTTAACGGAGGAATGGACGCGCAAACTGCTGCGCTTTACCATCGTAGGCTTTCATCAGTACTATCAGGATGCGACAGGCAGCCTGGCGGATTCGGAGGCCATCCAGATCATGACGAGGAAGGTATTGGCCCTCATGGACCGTTTTGGCACGGTGGCGCTGGCCCGGATGATCCTCAAGGCGCTGTTCTTGACCCACTCACTGGTGGGACCCGATATGGTTCTGGCAGACCATGCCCCTTATAGCTATCTGGTGGTGCGCGCGTTTGACCAGTTGGTACCCCTGCAGAAAAAAACGAGCCCGCTGATGACTGAGCAGTAAATCCAGCTCGCATAAAGCGGCAAAACCAGTTTGCTTTTCCTTGACAGAGGTAGCCTGCTGGGCTATAATCACCTTCGCTGCCTGCGGTCGTGGCGGAACTGGCATACGCGCACGTTTGAGGGGCGTGTGGTGAAAACCGTACGAGTTCAAGTCTCGTCGACCGCACCATCAAAAAACCCTGTATTCACAACGAGTACAGGGCTTTATTGTGTCCGAAAAAGGGCGTTTGACCCATGTATTGACCATTGTCAGATACAACATCTTGTAATCTTGGATTCGTTTATCCAAAAGGATCCCGCTGTTGTACAAACAAAGAGCTCCAGAGGGCTCTTTGTTGATGTGGGCTTGAATCAACCAGACTGATCAGGCCATCAGCGATACGAGATGTTGAGGTTGGTGTTGACAAGACCCCAGGACTTTGTGCCGCTCTTCACCTGATTGGCAGGGATTTTGAGGATCACCAAGGTGCTGGCGCCAGCGGGCACGATGGTATCGATTTTCAGGTTGCTCAGGTTCAAAATGGTGCCCAATTTGTCGTCTTTCAGGGTCACTTTGGCTTTGTCGTAATAAATGCTTTGCCCCGTTCCGTTTGCAAGCCAGATCCCCCGGCGGACGGATTTATCCTCTTCTTGCCATGCCAGCTTCACTTCTGTACTGCTGCATCCATGATAGACCAGGGTGCTGTCTGCAAACATCAGATTGGGACGATCAAACAAGGCGGCGTTGCGCTGGGCATCTGCTGCGGCAAGAAAGTCATCGGGGAACAGCTGGCGGTATGATTCAAGCGTAGCCTGCCATGCGTCATCGCTGTGGTCCATCTTCCAGATGCCGTCAACATTAGAAATGATATGCCAGATTGATGAACTCTGCATATTGGTATTGGGATGCTTGCCCGCCACCTCGTACCAAACGAAGCTCACTATGGCAACATCCTCCGTCCTGGCAACCAGGTACTTGACGGGTTCATTCCCCAACAGGGTTTTCAGCCTGGTGTTATCACGGTTAAAATCAGCAGCGATGGCGTCCGGGTTTCCGTTTCGGTACAGCTGGGTAAAAGCCTTGCTGTCCTTGCCGCTTAGCTGTGCCATTTGCCGAAACAATTCCTCAGCTGCTTCCAGGGGATTCTGAAGGGACGAGGCCTGGGCTGAATGGGGCACGGGCGGGCTGGCTGTATGGATGATGCCGGCCAAGAGGGCCAGGAAGACAAAGGTATATAGTAATTTTTTCATGAGATCTCCTTTTCTCAAACCCGGTTTCATGCCGGAGCATTTTTCTTAGTTTGCAGGGACTGTCTGGTAGGACAGCTCCCAAACTTCGGTGTACATGGCCAGGGGGCAGTCGGAATAGGTGCAGATCAGAAGGAAGGCGTCATAGGGGTTCACCGGGTATAGGGGGCCTAAGCCGCATTGACGAAGCAGCTCATTGGTTTCGTCCATGAAGGCGGTCAGCCGCTCCTCCCCGGGTCTGTCCTCCTGGGCATGCAGGAAGAACGTGAGGGTCATCAGGTCATAGCGGTCGGCCTGCTGTTGCTGTTTTAAAATTCCAGTCAGGCGCTGACGGCTTGGGCGATAGGAGGCAAACTGCTTGTTAAGCAGAGACAGGCTGGCACGGCTTAAGTTGCCGGAGGGGCTCATGGGAATGCCGCTGCACAGGGCCTGTTCCAAATCGGCAGGGCCGATGTCCTCTGGCTGCCATACTCTGCGCTGGTCTTTCGGTTTCTCCTCCTCATCGCTGTTGTAGAGGGTTGAAATAGCCGCCTGGCAGCGCCGGTACAACTGCTGAAACTGCTGCAGTGTTGTCAGTTTCGCGGGTTGCTGCTCCTTAATGCTGATGCCTGACAGATGGGCAAGGAGGGCGGCCTCATCATCCAGATAATTGCCGGCTTCCGCCACAGGTCCCATTTTGGGGGCGGGGCTTGCATGAAGGGCCGCTTGCAAATCCAGCGCCCTGGCATATGGCAGGCGATGGTGGAAGCAGTAGCGGAAGATGGTTTCGGTGGGGTCTCCTGCCCGGAAGCTGTCTTCGGACAGCACCCGGGTGAGGTAGCGCTCCACATCCTCCACCTGCATGTTCAGGCCAAAGCCCAGGAGAAACACGGTCTCCCTGCGCACCCGCTCACTGGCGAGCCAGGATTTTACAGCGCTTTGAAAGCGGGTGGTGGTGGGCCCAAAGCTATGGGGCGCATTGTTCTCTTCAAAGGAATTCAGAAGGATGTCCTGATAGACCGCGTTTTGCACCTGGTTAAAAGGTTCCTCGATCTCTGCCCTTTGGTACAGGTAGCGCTTTAACTGGTCCTTAAAGGATACCATCTCCATGCCCTGGGCAAGGAAACTGTAAACCTCCTGGGCATCCATGTCAGCAAATGTGGCGGAGGTGACCACATGGCTGATCTGCTGCCGGGCTTTCCGGGTGAAATCAAAGTCCCGGATGGTGCTTTCAAAATCAAAGGATTGAAGAAAATTCATGGTGTTAGCCCTTCGTAGTTTATGCCTTTGTTTCTAAGAAAGGTTTCCAGTTTGCGGATGTAGGCATCCACCTCTACAGGGGTTTTCACTGGCTCCTTGCTAAAGTCAAATCTGTTGCTTTCAATGATGTCTTCCAGCATCCCAATGAATAAAAGGCGGTCAGTTATGGTCTGCGCTGTGTTTGACACGCTTGCATCCTTGCCCAGTTCGGCAAGGACGGTGATGTCATCCGGGATAAAGCCCAGGTATACCGTGGTTTTAAAGCTGATTTCCCTGTCTTTTGTCACAATCAGGTAGGCATAGGTCCCTGGCTGCAGGTGTTGGCGGTAGGGCTCCTCCTGGGTGCTTGTAAGGCTTTGCTTTGTTTGCAGGGCAGACGTGCCCGCCTCGTCCGAAAAGAGTTGGAATTCTCCGTCGCCATGTTCAGACAGGGGGTAGATCAGCAGCTCGCCGGGAACTTCGATCGTAAGCCGGTGCAGAACCCCGGTTTCATCCCCGCCCTTGATGAGGATGTCTTCGCTGGCATAGGGGCTCTTGCTGTCTACATATTGGCGCAGCTCATGTTCATCCTGGACGTACACATACCGTACCGACCCGCTGGGCAAAAGTGCGGCTTCTGCCCTGGCAGCTGGCATACACCAAACGCCCCAGGCCAGCGCTAAAACAGCCAAGCTAAGGGATAAGCTGCGCATTGTTTTTTTCAGCATATTTTGTCCTCCTTTCTTTGCTGGCCCCATGGCTGATTGGAGGATAGCATAAGGGGCTTTCGTTTCTGTAAACCCTGGTTTCAGGGCATTTGACGGGTCAGATTGTTTAAGCGCAGGGCGTAGCCCTTGGCCTTCAGCAGCCCTGTAAAGGCGTCATCCGGTGCATACGCCAGGGTTACCCTGTTCCCGGGCTTTAAGTCCTGGGCCTTTCCTGCAAACTTAAACTGGCCCAGGAACGTGCGCTCAAAGATCCGGGTTTCCTCCGCATCCAGCAGGCATCCGGATTTTTTCAAGGTATCCAGCATCTGCGCCGGGTTGACCCAATGCCGGGCCTGATTCCCTAAAAAGGTGATGCCGGCGGCAGTTTTGGGCACCTGAACCACAATCAGCCCCGCATCCTCCGGCTTCATCACGCGCTGCGCAGTTTGTGACATCTGGCTGTAGGCATCAAAGAATAACTCCCGTCCGCCCTGGCCCCAGGCAAAGAAGCCCGCTGCAAGCATCACAATAAGGGAGAACAGGCAGCCCCTGGGCTTTTTCTTGTTGGGCTTTTTGTTGTTAGTCTCTTTCTCACTGGGCTTGGGGGAACTTACAGGCGCCTTGTGCGTGGCAGCCTTCAGGGCATCTGCAAATGCCGCTGCATTTTGGTACCTGTCGTCCGGGCGGTAGGCACAGGCCTTCAGGATCACCGCCGCGGACTGTGGAGTGGCCTCCGCAGGGGACGGCAGCGCCTCACCGCTGATTCGCTGTGTCAGCGCTTTTTCACGATCCCGTTGGTTGACAATTTGTTTTTCCAGGTCCACAAAGGGATCCCGGTTGCGGTTGAGCAGGCGGTACAGCACCAGCCCCAGGGAGTACAGGTCTGTCCTGTGGTCATAGGCCAGGCCTTTTGCCATTTCAGGGGACATATAAAGAAAGGTGCCCTTGGCAGATAAGGCGCCGCTGGTTTTATCAAGGGTGCGGGCCACCCCAAAATCCCCCAGCTTGTAGTGCCCAAGGGGGGAGAGGAAGATGTTGCTGGGTTTGATGTCCCGGTGGATGATGCCGGTTTTCTCACAAAAATGCAGGGCTGTGCAGATGTCCAGGCCTATGCGCAGCACATCTGCCTCTGTCAGGCTGTGGCTGCGCTGGTATTCCGGGAAACTGGTCAGCAGCTCCATGCGGATAAAAATGGTCCACTGGAGGTTTTCTTCATTAGCATCCAGGGCATAGTCCTCAACGCTTACGATGTTGGTGATGCCCTTTAAGCCATCCATCACCCGGATTTCCTGGATGCAGTCCTCCACAATGCCTTGGAAATAGGCCTGGGCTGCGTGCCTGCTGCCTAGTTCTAGAAGGGCGCCCTGGGCAGTAGCCCGGTTTTCCGGTACCCGGATTATCTTAATCGCGCTGTACAGCGTTTCACCGCCAAGCTGACGCCGGGCTTTGTACACCACGCCATAGGCCCCTGCACCCAGGCCGGATACCAACAGCGCGTTTGCACTCACTGCAAGCAGGTGGATCACGAGCAGGTGATTCCTGTAACAGCGCATCAATGGAAGGACGAAACCA
>JAAYFC010000034.1 GCA_012728435.1 Clostridiales bacterium
AGGCAAGTGTGGTTCGAGCAATGCCCAAACCTCGTCTGACATGTCGTGTCTGTGTATTGCTGTGGACATAGTCATACCTCCGTTTTTCAGTTGGTATGACCATTATCTCAGAAAATTTATCTCGTGTCCACACTATCTAGGCCCCCATCCCCCAAAACAGCCAGACCAGCACATAACCGGTGAGCACAGCCAGCAGCGTAAAGGGGATGGAGATGCGCATGAAGTCCCAGTTTTTGACCTCGTAGCCGTTCTTGCGCAGGATGCCCAAGCTGGTGATGTTGGCGGAGGCGCCAATGGGCGTGATGTTGCCGCCCAGGGTAGCGCCCACCAACAGGCCAAAGTACATCACCGTGGGATGCACGCCCAGTTGGCTGGCGATGACCGCGGTGACCGGCAGCATGGTGGCTACATAGGGGATGTTGTCGATGAAGGCGGAGAAAAGGACGGAAGCCCACACAATCATCGTGTAGGCGACAAAGACATTGCCGCCGGCAAAGCGGGCAAAGGCCTTGCCAATTTCCTCCACCACGCCGGCTTCGGAGATGCCCGCGATGACCACAAACAGCCCGGTTAAAAGCAGCAGGGTGAAAAAGTCAATCTCTGCCAGGGTTTCCCGGAGTGCCTTCAGCGGATTGCTGCGTTTGATCATCTCACGCACCAGGCCAATCACCATCAAGGACATGCAGATGATGCCATTGGTGGTATCCGGCTTTTGGCTTTGCGGGATGAAGGAGGCCACAATCAGCAGCAGCACAGTGCCGCCAAGCAGCAGGGTGGGGAAGAAATCCGTCACCGGGGTCCTGTCCTGCGCGGTGACGCGCTGGGTGAGCTTGCGGAACTCGATCAGCAGCACCAGGGTGGCCATCAAAGCGCCGATTTGCACGATGAAGAACAGGCCGGGCCTGCCCTCGTAAAAGAAGAAGTCCAAAAAGTTCATGCCGGTTTGCTTTCCCAGCAGGATGGTGGTGGTGTCCCCCACCAGGGTGGCCGCGCCCTGCAGGTTGCTGGCGATGGAGATGGCGATGATGGGCGAGATTGGGGAGATGCGCAACTTGTGGCTGACCACCAGCGCGACCGGCGCCACCATCAAGACGGTGGCCACGTTGTCCACAAAGGCGGAGATCAGCCCGGCAAACAGCGAGAGCGCGATGATGACCCATTTGACATTGGGCATCTTGTCAATAATCACGTCCGCCATCAGGGAGGGCATGCGCGACTTGATGAAGAAATATACGGTGCCCATCGTGCCCGCAATCATCATGATGACGTTCCAGTCCACAGCGCCCGGCACCCGGGTGATGGGCAAAATGCCCAGGGCGACAAAGAGGGTGGCGGACAACAGGGCGATGTAGGCGCGGTACTTGGGAAAGACCAGCAGCGCGACATAGGTGATAAGGAAGAGCACCAGGGCTAAGACCATAAAAAAAGACCTCCAGGGACGCAGTTTGGGTGATTATACCATACTTACATGCCAAACGCATGCAAAAATGCTGCCTGTACGTGCCCGCACCGGATAACGCATGGCTTGGATGCACCAGGTAGCGCAACGACTATTTCTCATCTGATGAGTTGGGCATGAAATCTGCGACAAAAGGGCTGCCAGTGCCCTGGCAGCCCCTTCGCGCCTGGTTTTAAGTGGCTTAGCAGACCCCAGTTTGCCTGTTGTGCATGCTAACATGTAAGTGTTTTTAGTTTGAGCCCTGGCCCTGGTGCCTGCGGACAATCAGATATGCAGCACCAAGGAGAGCTGCCATACCCAGAATCAGGCCCAAGGTCTTGTAGATGTTGTCCCCTGTGCTTGGCACCTTGTGCAGGTTGGTGAACTCCACCGCGCCGGTAAAGGGCAGGCCATCCTTCTCTACAGCGATGCTGGCTTCCAGCTTGCCGTCCACTGCGCGGGTACTCACCTTCAGGGTATACACCGTGCTGTCATAGACAATTTTAGCATCTTCACCCTTCACTTCATGGACAGTATACAGGTAGTTGCTGACTGCCTTGCTGAAGGTGCGGTTGGGGAAGGTCACCGTGCCATCGGCTGCGTTTTTGGCCTCTGCCAGCACGGTCCCCTGGGCATCCTTGAGCTGGAAGGTGAAGGCTCCCGCCTTCAGGCTGCCGTTCTTCAGCACTTTTGTGACCTGCAGCGGCACTTCCAGCACCGGATAGCTGGGGCTGGGGGGAGTGGGCTCAGGTTGTTGTGGTGTCGGTGCCGGGGCGCTGTAGGTGTTGGCGAAAACCAGCTGCCCGCTGTGCAGGCTTCCATCCTTTTTGTAGGTGGTTTCCAAAACCAGAGCCTTGTCTGCCTCGTGATAGCTGACCTTGACCAGCACCTGATAGGTTGTGCTGTCGTAGCTTACGCCTGGGAGGTTGCCTGCCACCTCCCTGAGTGTAAAGGTGTATTCGCCAGCCCGGTCAAAGAAAATCCGCTGGAAGGCCACCAGGCCGTTTTCATCGCTGACCGCCTCCTGGCTTATGGCTTGCCCATTGACCTCTCCTTGCAGGGTGAACTGAAACTGCGTGGTTTTCAGGCTGCCGTTCAGATAGCTCTTTTGCGCCTGAAAAAGTGCCGAGACCGGGCTGATAAAGTGGTTGGTAAACTGCGGCCAACCTTCAGTATAAGATTCGCCGTCCTTTAGCCAGGCAGCCTTTGTGACCAGTGTATTGGCCTGCTGGTCAAAGCTCACGCTTGACCTGCCCCCCAATCCTTGTACCAGTCCGAGAGTTAGTTGAGATATAATCAACGAAACAGGAGGAACTGAAAACGTGGCAAGGAAAGCATATGGGGTAGAACAAATCATTGTGAAGCTGCGGGAGATCGAGCTTCTATGCAATCAGGGCAACACCATTGCAGAAGCAGCGCGTCAGGCAGGGATCACCGAGCAAACGTACTAT
>JAAYFC010000035.1 GCA_012728435.1 Clostridiales bacterium
AAATCCGTGGTATTCTTGCTTTGAGCCATTGGGGTTCTCCTCCTTGTGAATGTCTATGCAACATCCATTGTAGCGGAGTCCCGGTGGCTTGCCCATTCCTCCTCACCCTGGGCAAAGTTGCGAACTTCAGTGTACTCTATCGAGACGTCTAAATGAATACGACGTATTCATCCGACATAATGATGCTGTTGACATCTTAGATAAAGTTAAAACTCGCAATGAAGAATCAATAGTTGACTTAATAAGCACACGAAATCCTTTTGGATTTCCAACAAATTATAATGGAGAGAAAACGAAAAAGACTGGTTATCTATCGCTAATCTCTAGCAAGGGTAAAACTTATGTGCACCGGAATAAAGTTGTGCAAGGACAAGAATCTGTTGATAAATATAAAGTTTTAATTAGTCGAGTGACCAGTGAACACGCGGGTGAGCCTGATAAAACAGGCAAATTCAAAGTCATCTCTAGAATGCAGATCCTTAGCCCGGAAGAGATTTGTACTGACTCATATTTGGTTGCTTATCCACATGATGAGCTAGATAAAGTTAAAAATTTCAGCGCATACCTAAAAAGTAAGTTTGTCAGATTTATCATATTGCAAGGGTTAACTTCGATTAATCTACCCAGAGAAAAATACGGTTTAGTCCCTGTCCAAGATTTCTCCAAACCCTGGACCGATGCCGAGCTTTACGCCAAGTACGACCTGAACCAGGAGGAAATCGACTTCATCGAAAGCATGATCCGGCCCATGGACACAGAAGGTGGCGATGATGCTTAGGCTGCACTGGCAACTTATTTGCTTGTGTTTGCGGTGTATTTGCTTATACTTGCTTAATAAAGCAATTGGTCCACACAAAAAAAACCTGGAATCACCTACTATTGTAGGTGGCTTCTGCCCTTTGCTTGCTTAGGTAAGCAACTTGATTGTAAGCAAGTTGGTTCAATAAGCAACATGATGCTTGCAAATGATGACCCAAATTGTCTAAAAACCACATTTTGTGACAATCATAGCGCATTCAAACAAGAAATCAGGCGTGAAGTGTTTGGAGGATGACAATGGCTGACCAGCTGGACCTTTTTGTAGCAGAGAAAACCACGGCGGTGCCCATGGTCTATGCCTATGCGGACAGGCATTATCCGGGCATGCTGAAGGTGGGCTATACCACCCGGGATGTGGAGAAGCGGGTGGCCCAGCAGTACCCCACCCTGCTGCCAGGTGGCCCGCCCTACAGCATCGTGTTTCAGGACAGCGCCATCTATCAGGATGGCGGCGTGTTCACCGACCATGATTTGCACCGGGTCTTGCGCAAAAGAGGGATTCAACATGTGGATGGCGAGTGGTTCAAGTGCACCAGGGAAGAGGTCAAGGCAGCCTACCTGGCCCTGAAGCACAAGAAGTACAACCAGGAGAACCGGGACTGGGATTTTGCCATGCGGCCGGAGCAAGTGGAAGCGGTGAACAAGACGGCCTTGTACTACCGCTCTGCCAGCCGGGACCTGCACGGCCAGGCGCCCAAATTCCTCTGGAACGCCAAGATGCGCTTTGGCAAGACCTTTGCCGCCTACCAGCTGGCCCGGAAAATGGGCTTCAAGCGGGTGCTGGTATTGACCTTCAAGCCGGCGGTGGAAGATGCCTGGGCAGAGGATTTGCAGCGCCATCTTGATTTTGAGGGCTGGCAGTTTATCAGCAAACCTGCATCTGCACGAGAACCCGGTATTGACAAACAATACAAGCAGGCAGACAAATCACGACCCGTTGTCTGCTTCGGCAGTTTTCAGGATTTTTTGGGGGAGAACAGGGACACCGGAGGCTTTAAGGCTCATCATGAATGGTTGAGAAACCTGGAATGGGACCTGGTGATCTTTGATGAATATCACTTTGGTGCATGGAGAGACAATGCAAAAAAACTGTTCGCTCTACAGGATGAAGATAGCTACGATTCCCTGGACCTGGAAAAATACAAGCAGGAAGAAGCGGACAACGCTTTTAACGAAACCTGGCTTCCAATCGATCATGTCAGGCATTTCTTGTATCTCTCCGGCACGCCTTTTCGGGCCCTGAACACCGGGGAATTCTTGGAGGAACAGATCTATTCCTGGACGTATTCCGACGAGCAACAGGCCAAGGAAGCCTGGGCAGATCGTCCGGACAGCCATTACCGGGCCTTGCCCCGGATGGTGATGCTGACCTACCGGATGCCGGAGGAGCTGCGCCGGGTGGCGGAGAAGGGGGAGTTCAACGAGTTTGACCTGAACCTGTTCTTCAAGGCAGAGGGCCATGGCAAGCATGCCAAATTCGTCTATGAGGATGAGGTGCAGAAATGGCTCAACCTGATCCGTGGTGCCTACCTGCCTGCCTCCATGGACGACATGAAGCTGGGCGGCAAGCCAGCCATGCCATTTTCTGATGTGCGCCTCTTGAGCCAATTGAACCATACCTTCTGGTTCTTGCCGGATGTAGCCAGCTGTGAGGCCATGGCCAACCTGATGCGGAAAAATCAGAACGGTTTTTACCATGATTACAATATCAATGTGTGCGCTGGCTATGCGGCTGGGATTGGCTTGCAGGCCTTGGGACCTGTCCGCAAAAGCATGGAGGAGCCCTTGTTCAGCAAATCCATCACCCTGTCCTGCGGCAAGCTGACCACCGGGGTGACGGTGAAACCCTGGACAGGCATTTTCATGCTGCGCAACCTGCAAAGCCCGGAAACCTATTTTCAGGCAGCCTTCCGGGTGCAAAGCCCTTGGGAGATTGAGACCGGGGAAGGCCAGAAGGAAGTCGTCAAGGAAAACTGCTATGTGTTTGACTTCGCCCTGGACCGGGCCCTGCGCCAGGTGGCGGATTATGGCAGCCGCTTGAACGTCAACGAACCGGACCGGGAGAAGGCCATTGGCAAGTTTATGAACTTTCTGCCGGTGCTGGCCTATGATGAAGGGGTCATGCGGCCCATTGATGCAGGGGAAGTGCTGGAAATTGCCATTCAGGGCACCAGCGCTACCATGCTGGCCAGGCGGTGGGAAAGCGCGCTGCTGGTGAATGTGGACAACGAAACCCTGAAAAAGATCATCGCTAACCAGGCGGCCATGGATGCAATTATGCGCATTGAGGGCTTCCGCAGCCTGGGCAGCAACGTCCTGGAAACCATCATCAACAAGTCGGATTCAGTCAAAAAAGCCAAGAAAGAGAAGGAGCTGCTGACCCCTGCCGAAAAGAAGGAACTGACCCAGGAAGAGAAGGAATACAAATCCCTTCGCAAAAAAGTGCAGGAAAAGCTGGTGAAGTTTGCTACCCGCATTCCCATCTTCATGTACCTGACCGACTACCGGGAAAGCAGTCTGAAGGATGTGATCACCCAGCTGGAGCCCGGCTTGTTCAAGGCGGTTACCGGCCTGGAGGTCAAGGATTTTGAACTGCTGGTGTCCCTAAATGTCTTCAATGGTAGCCTCATGGATGATGCTATCTTCAAGTTTCGGCGTTATGAGGACAGCAGCCTCAACTACACCGGCATCAACCTGCATGAGGATGAGATGGTAGGTGGCTGGGATACCAGCATAACCCGGGCGGACTTCGAGGCCATGTTTGCAGAGCAACAGGCCAGCATGGAGGTTTTGCAGCAGGCCTTTGAGGACATCAGCAGCTTGCCTGCAGCCTATACCGAGGTGGATGAAGAGGAAGAAGTGCCAAAAAAACCGGTTCGTCAAAGTCAGAACGTAGTAAAGAAGCACAAGAAAAAAGCTGTGAACAAAGCAGATTCTGCTGCCGCTTCCAATGTCAAAAAGCCTGGGTTGTGGTTTGAAACGCCGAGTTTCAGGAAAATGGGCAAATCACGTGCTGATGTTGAACAAAAAAAGGACCTGTCCAAATTTGATTGGGTTAGGCCAGGCGTCCAAGTGGAGCACCTAAAATTTGGTTTAGGAAGAGTCATCCGCATGGAGCGAGATTTGTGCATCATCACCTTCTCAGGCGGGACAAAAACCTTTGAGTTCCCGGACTCTTTTGATCGGGGAATCATTGGAAAACCAGGGGAGCATCAATAGCACCTCTCAATGCCCCTTCGCCCACATCTCCCGGTGGAACAGGGCCAGCAGGGGGATAAACTCCAGCCGTCCTGCCAGCATGAAGAAGGTGAGCAGCACCTTCACGTGCGGGGAGAAGATGTCAAAATTGCCGCTGGGGCCCACCAGGTTTAAGCCGGGGCCGATGTTGGACAGGCAGGAGATGACGGCGGAGAAGCTGGTGGCGAAATCATGCCCGTCGGTGGAGGCGATAAGCGTGCCCAGGAACAGAAAGCCCGTATAGATGATGAAAAACACCAGCACGCTGCGCACGGTTTCCTCGCTGACGGTCTTCCTGTCCATTTGCAGCAGTCTCACCTTGCGGGGCGCAGTCGCCTGGCCAATCTCCCGCGCGGCGGCCTTGCGCAGCATCACCACGCGGCTTACCTTCATCCCCCCGGCGGTGGAGCCGGCGCAGGCGCCCACCATCATCAAGAGCACCAATAAAATGTGCAGAAACTGTGGCCAGAGCACGTAGTCGGTGGTGGCGTAGCCGGTGGTGGACATGATGGAGGACACCTGGAAACTGGAATAGCGCAGCGCGGTCAGGAAATTGCCATACTGCGGCAAAAGCAGCAGGGTGGTGAGCAGGATGGCCAGGCTGGCCAAAAGCCAATAAGCGCGCACCTCCTCGCTGCGGAAGGCGGCGCAGCCCTCCCCGCGCAGCAGCTTGAAATAAACCGCGAAGTTCATGCCAAACAGCAGCATAAACACCGTGATGATGCCCTCGGCGAAGGGGTTGTTATAGGCGCCGATGGACGCGTTGCGGCTGGAAAAGCCGCCCGTGCCCGCTGTGCCCATGGTGTGGATGAAGGCGTCAAACAGCGGCAGGCCGGAGATGATCAGCAACACAAGCTGTACCAGCGACATCAGGGTATACACCGCGTACATCCAGCGCGCGGTGTCCCGCATGCGCGGCACGACCTTTGAGAAGGTGGGCCCTGGGCTTTCCGCGCGCGCCAGCGTGGTGCTGCGGCCGGACAGCTTGGGCATGATGGCCAGGGTTAGTATCAGCACCCCCATGCCGCCCACCCAATGGGTAAAGGAGCGCCAGAACAGCAGCCCCTGGGGCAGTCCCTCCACCTTAGAGAGGATGGAGGCGCCGGTGGTGGTGAAGCCGGACACGGTTTCAAACAGCGCGTTGATGAAGCCCGGGATGGCGCCGGACAATAAAAAAGGCAGCGTGCCAAACAGGGACAGCAGCACCCAGGACAGGCCAACCACCGCCAGGCCTTCCCTTGCGTGCACGTTTTTTAACGCGGGTTGCTTAAGCGTCAGGGGCAGCCCCAAGGCCAGCAGCAACAGGATGGGCAGCCCAAACACCAGCAGCGTTTGCTCCCCATGCATCAGGGACACCAGCAGGCTGGGCAGCATCAGCGCCGCCTCCAGCACCATCAGCTTGCTTAGCAGGTTGATGACCAGCCGCCAGTTCATGACGCGCTTATGGTGAAGACATCGGACAGCCGCTCCACGCTGTTGCCCTTGATGATGACCACCACGCGGTCATTGGGCAGGATGACATCCCCGCCAAAGGGGATATGCACCTGGCCATCGCGCACGATGACGGCAATCAAGGCGCTTTGGTCCACGGTGAGCGACTTGAGCGGAATATTGATGAAGAACTCGTCCTTTTGCGCGATAAACTCCAGCGCTTCCACAGCGCCGTCCATCAAGCGGTACATGCGCTCCGCCGCCGCAGCGGTATCCGCGGCGCTCCGGGTGCGCACGGTGCGCAGGATGGTGTTGCCGGTCACCTGGCGGACGCTGACCACGCTTTCCAGGCCGATCACGCCCAGGATGTCCATATAGTTGTCCCGGCTGTTTTTGACAATCACTTTGCGCACGCCGGCGGACTTGGCGTACAGCCCCGTCATGATGTTTTCCTCATCCAGGCCGCTTAAGGTGACGAAGGCGTCAAACTGGTCCAGGCCTTCGCTCATCAGCAGCTCCTGGTCGGTGCCGTCGCCCATGATGACGCTGGCTTCGGGCAGCATCTCCGCGAATTCCATTGCGCGCTCCTCATCCTGCTCAATCACGGTTACCTGCATGCGCATGTCCACCAGCAGCCGGCACAGGTAGTAGGAAACCCGGCCCGCGCCCAGGATCATCACGGACTTGATGTCCGAGGTGTTCTTGCCAATGTGCTGAAAAAAGCGGGTGATGGTAAGCACATCCGCCGCCACATAGATGTGGTCACCCTCTAAAAAGACCAGGTCGCCCTTGGGGATGATGGCTTCCTCCTCCCGCTGGATGGCGCAAAACAGCACGCGGGGCAGCTGGGGCTTTTTGCGGTACAAATCGCCCAGGGTCATGCCCACCAGCTCATCGTCCCGGCCCAGGCGGAAATCCATCATCTCCACCCGCCCGCGGGCGAAGGTCTCAATGGTGCCGGTGAAGGGGTAGCGCAGCATGCGGCTGATCTCCAGCGCCATGATGCGCTCGGGGTTGATGACATAGTCTATCAGCAGCTCTTTCATTAAAAAGGACAGGCTCTTGTTGTATTCCGGGTCCCTGATGCGGGCGATGGCGTAGCGCGCGCCCAGGCGCTTGGCGGTGAGGCAGGACAGCATGTTGATCTCATCGCTTACGGTGACGGCGATTAAGATATCCGCGTTTTGCGCGCCGGCCTCCAGCAAGGTATCCACATTCACCCCGTTGCCCTTCACCACCATGGCGTCCAGGGTTTCCTGGCTGCGCTGCAGGGCGGCCTCGCTGCGGTCAACAATGGTGACCTCGTGGTCCTCCGCGATTAGGGTCTCAGCGATGGAATGGCCCACCTTGCCATCCCCGATAATCAAAATACGCATGCTTCCTCCTGCCGCGTTGACACGGCCTTCGATATTATACGCCTTTTGAGGGAATCTGAAAAGGAAGGGTACAATCATAAGACCCGGCCAGCCAAAGCAGGGTGTGCGGCGGGGAAACCGTGCCCGCGTCCTGTCAAAATCTGCCGGTATTGGAACGGTTTTTACAAAACCATTGAAAAGAACGCCTCATCGGGCTATAATAGGGCACGCAAACACAAGGAGGGCTTGAATGTACAAACTACTGCTGGTTACCAATCAGACCGAGGTGAAGGATGCGTACACCAGCATTCCGGATATGAACCGGCTGATGTTTGAGCCCATCGCGCTGGCGGATTCGGCCGAGGCGGCCATCCGGTTTTTGAACCACCCCGGCGCGGACGCGGTCGCGATTGACCTGGACGGGGCGGATGCCGACAGCCTGCGCAGCCACCTGGATGAGCATCATCCCTATATGCCCATCATGCGCACCCACCGCCGGGGCGACGGCCTGCGCAACGAGCTGTCCCTTCTGCGCGAGGCGCTGGATCAATTGCACGGCGACCACAGCGATTATGACTACAACCCCGGGCTCACCATGGCGCGGCTTCAAAACGAAGCCCTGCACCGGCTGCTGGAGGAGCGCATCGCCAACCGCGATGAGCTGATCAGCCGGCTGATGCTCTCGCGCTCACCCATCGCGGCGGACCGCGCCTGCCTGCTGTTTGAGTTTGATTTGCCCGATGGCGCCAACTTCCTGGAAACCCGCTGGCACCACGGCTTTGACCGGCTGGATTTGGCGCTGCGCGCCAACTTCTTTGGCCAGATCGCGGGGCCGCTTGCCTTTACCACGGCGCTTATCAGCCCCCTGCGCCTGCGCGTGCTGGCCTGCGCCACCGCGCAGATTTCGGACAGTGAGCTGGACGTCCTCAGCTCCAAGGCCCAGCGCCAGGTGCTGGAGGCAGCCGCCCAGGTAAAGGACTTTATGGACCTGGATTTGGTGTGCACGCAGTTTCGCGTACTGGAACAGCTGGACGCCCTCATCCCCACCAAACAATAAACCCAGGGCCAAGGGTGGCCTGTTGATAGACTCCCAAGAAAATTTAGGAGGATTGCCATGAGCTTCTTCAAGAAAATGGTTACCAGTCAATTTATTGATGTCATCGAATGGACCGATTCCAGCACCAACACGATGGTGCACCGCTATGACCGCAACGGCAAGGAAATCATGATGGGCGCCCAGCTCACCGTGCGCGAGAGCCAGGTGGCGGTCTTTGTGAACGAAGGCAAAATCGCCGACGTGTTCCAGCCCGGCCGCTATGAGCTGTCCACCCAGAACATGCCAATCATGACCGCGCTGAAAAGCTGGAAATACGGCTTCAACTCCCCCTTTAAGGCTGAGGTGTACTTCGTCAACACCAAGCAGTTTTTGGACCAGAAGTGGGGCACCAGCAACCCGGTGATGATGCGCGACGCCGAGTTTGGCATGGTGCGCCTGCGCGCCTTTGGCATCTACTCCTTCCGCGTGGCGGATCCGGTGGCCTTCCTAAAGGAAGTCTTTGGCACAACAGAGCTGATGACAGTGGAAGGCGTGGAAGGGCAGATCAAGCGCACGGTGGTGTCCGCGCTGTCTGACATCCTGGCGCAAAGCAAGATTCCCGCCCTGGATCTGGCCGCCAACTATGACGAGTTGGGCCAGTTTGCCTTAAACGCGCTTGCCCCGCGCTTTACCCCGCTGGGCCTGAAGCTGGAAAGCTTCGTGATTGAGAACATCAGCCTGCCCCAGGAAGTGGAAGCGGCCATGGACAAGCGCACCAGCATGGGCGTGGTGGGCGATTTGAACAAATACACCCAGTTCCAGGCGGCGGAAGCCATGCGCGACGCGGCCCAAAACGAAGGCGGCTCTGCCGGCATGGGCATGGGTATGGGCGCAGGCGTGGCGATGGGCCAGATGATGCAAGGCGCGTTCCAGGCCAATCAGCAGCCGCAGGCGGCAGCCCCGCAGGCAGCGACCGTGCCCTGCGTGTCCTGCAAGCAGCAAATCCCCCAGGGCAGCAAGTTCTGCCCCGAGTGCGGCGCCAGCCAGTCCGC
>JAAYFC010000036.1 GCA_012728435.1 Clostridiales bacterium
AAGCATACCAGCGAGGTGGACATCCATGTGTCCATCCTGACGCGGAACCTGTTCAAGAGGCTAAAGTCTCTTTTTTGTCTTGTTTTGGATTGGTTCAGGAGGAGTGGATGGGGCCGAAAAACGGAGGACAGCGTGTTGCTTAATTGCTTGGCAGCGTAGAGGGCTGTTATTCAGGGGACACTATGATAGGATGAATACATCATCGTGAGCGATTTGTTAGGAGATGAGGATAGATGTTTGAAGAGATAAAGAAGCAAGCGGAGCAAGCAGCCCTTGAATTAATCAAGGGTGCCAAACTGCAGCCTGGACAGTTGGTAGAGATTGGTTGCTCCTCCAGCGAGATGGTGGGGGAGCGTATTGGCAAGGGCAGCAGCATGCAAGCGGCACAGGCGGTCTATGAGGGCATGGCACCGGTGTTTAAAAGCGCGGGTGTGCATATAGCCGCACAATGCTGTGAGCATTTAAACCGCGCATTGGTGGTGGAAAATGCACTTGCGGAGCAATTTGGATATGAGATTGTGAATGCCATTCCCCAGCCTGACGCAGGCGGATCTTTTCCAGTGACAGTGTATAAGCACATGACAAATCCAGTGTTGGTGGAGGACATCCTGGCAGATGCCGGGATTGATATCGGCGGTACATTGATTGGCATGCACTTAAAGAAGGTGGCTGTGCCGGTGCGATTGAACCTTTCCAAGATTGGCCAGGCCAATATCCTCTGCGCGCGGACAAGACCCAAGTACATCGGTGGCGCACGCGCAAAATATCTGGAGAAATGAGCTTTATAATGGAAAGCAAACTGCAAGAGTTGACGGACAGGGTCAATGCCATCCGGTACAGAATGGAAAATGCGGCGAAAGGAGCTGGCCGGGCTCTTTCTGAGATTTCCTTATGCGCGGCGTGCAAGGCACAACCCAGCAACATTGTGCGCTTAAGCGCCAGCCTGCCAGTTGACTTGTTTGGGGAAAACCGCATGCAAGAGATGCGTGAGCATCAAATGGCTGACGCTTTTCTGGGCAAACCGTGCCATTTCATCGGGCATTTGCAGACCAACAAGGTGCGCCAGGTTGTTGGCGCTGTGGAGGTCATCCAAAGTGTGGACAGGGTGCGCCTGGTGAACGCGATTCAAGTAGAAGCGGCACGGCAAAAGCTTGTGCAGGAAATATTGATTGAGGTCAATTTAGGGCAGGAGGACAGCAAGGCTGGTGTCCATGCACAGGATTTAAAGCCATTGATGGAGGCTGCAGCCGCCTGTGATAACATCCGCATCCTAGGTCTGATGGCAATCCCGCCCATCACGCAGACAGAAGATGAAGCGCGGCGATATTTCGCAAATCTGCGCACCCTGATGGAGCAGGCGAAAACCTGGCAGTTTGGCAATGCGCAGCTTCAGGTTTTGTCCATGGGCATGACGGGTAGTTATGAGGCCGCCATCAAGGAGGGTGCAACCATCATCCGTGTTGGCCGGGAAATTTACGGAGAGCGGGTAAGATAAACCAACTTCCTATTAGATAAGCCCTGCGGGCCGTTCCACAGGGCTTTGTGCTGCCATATCATGACCGTTTAATCAGGAGCACGCTGACATCGTTCACATTGGTGCCGGTGGGGCCTGTCATAATCAGGCCATCCACTGATTTGAGCGCAGGGTAGGAATCATTTGCTTGCAGAATCTCATCAATGTAATAACCTAAGGCGGAAAGCGCATCGGCTGTCTGACCATCTGCCAGGCCCCCGGCTGCGTCTGTAGGCCCATCTGTTCCGTCACTGCCCAAAGAAAACACCAATGTATCACGTAAACCCCGTATTTCTTTCGCTGCAGACAAAGCGATCTCCTGGTTTCTGCCGCCCTTGCCCTTTCCAGTCAGGCGCACCACGGTTTCACCCCCAGCGATAAAGGCCAGGCTGTGATTGCTGTTTTGGTGATACTGTGCAATCGCGCCTAAAAATCTGCCCGCTTCCTTGGCTTCACAAGCCAGGCTGGCAGTCAAAATATGCGGGGTATAACCCAGCTTTTTCGCCTGTTGTGCCGCTGCATCACACAATTTCGACACACTGCCTGTCACCAAACTGGTCACAAAAGGAAGGTCTTTTGGTGTCTCCTGCCGCATTAAGTCCATCGCTGCCGAAGACAACGTCAGGTGATACTTGTTGATAATTCTGAGCGCATCTTCACAAGTGGAGGAGTCAGGATAGGCAGGGCCGGAGGCGATCATATCCAATGGGTCGCCGATGATATCAGACAGGATAATCGATACCACCTGCGCGGGCTGGCAGGTCTGTGCAAATTTACCGCCCTTGACTGCGGACAGGCGTTTCCTGAGTGTGTTGATTTCTGTAATGTCTGCGCCCACCCGCAGCAGCTGGTCCGTAATGTCCTTTAGTTCCTCTGGCTTGATTAACGGCTGCTCAAACAAGGCGGATCCGCCGCCGGATATCAACAGCAGCACCGTGTCTTCCTTCTTCAACCCCTGAACCATCTGTACCGCTTCAGCTGTTGCCTTGAAGGAATTGTCATCTGGAATGGGATGACCGGCCTCCCACATCATGAAACGGGGTAACTCGTGCATCACATGGTCATACTTGGTTATGACGATTCCCTGACTAATCCGATCACCCAAGGCGTCTGAAACAGCTTTTGCCATTTGCCACGCGGCTTTACCAAAGGAGACGACAAGGAGCCGTCCTTTTTCGGTGATTTTCATTTCAAGCAGTGCTTTTTGCACTGCGCTGTCAGGTTGCGCCGCAAGCAGCGCCGCATCTATAATCTGCTTAGCGTCCTGATGAATACTCATGGCCTTCCTCCTGCGTAGAATATGATTTCTATAGCTTATTATAGAGTATGTTGGTATGCCGTCAACCGGATTTTCATCGTCGTTCTTTGAAATCAACTCTGCGCGGAAAGCGTGGGTGTGCTATACTGTGCGGGAATGAAATGAGGTAAGGAGCAATCGCATGGGAGAAACCACCTATGAGCTGTTATCGCTGGGCTTGCGGTATTGGTTCATCCTGCTGATTGTTCTGACCTTACTGCGCGCCTACCTGTTGATGCGCGCCGACAGAAAGGTTTATCGCCAGACACTGCGGCAATTGCCGGATGCAGGCCTCATTGGTGAGGTGGTGAACTTAGCGACTGGTGAGGGACAGCCCTTACCCCGGGAAGGCATGATTGGGGGGAGCCGGAGTTGTGATGTCCGCATCAGCGGGCTGCATCGCCGAGAAATCGAATTTGTTTTCAGGCCAGGATTTGGTGTGAAATTGCTTCCAATTCACCACAAACATCGGGTGCTGATTGATTCTGAACCATTGATGAAAGGCGTGGACTACGCCTTGCACGGGACAGTGCTGGATATCCGTGGGACGCAGCTGCGCTTCCGCCTGTTTGCGGGCTTGGATTTGCCCGCACGGCAAGTTCCGCATTCCGCTGTGCCTCAACCCGTTCAAAACGGATTTGATGTGCAGGAACCATTGCCGATTACCAGCTTCCCAGAACCCACACCGCCTGTACCTGTCAGTGATGATTTGGAGATGACCTGGAAATTCGCGCCGCTGCCACCAGAAACCTTTGAGCCGGAATCCGGGCCACCGATTCAGCAAAGACGCCGCCGCAGCACACGGGGGACGGAGGAGGACGGTCATGAGTGAGCGCGTTAAGATAAAGAACCGCTGGCTTGTGCTCCCGGGCATGCTGTTTTTCTTTACAGCGTACCTGTTGTTGGGTTTGAAGGACTTTGATGTGCAAGCCTTCGTGATGGCTGTTGCTGTACCTGGCGTATTTTTTATGGTGACAGTTATGTTACCAAAGTTGATCCCGGCCGACCGTATCCTGCTGACCTTGGTTAATTTCCTGTGCGGGCTTGGGATTTTAGTACTGTTCCGTTTAAACCCCGAGCGCGGCTTTGGGCAGGTGACCAACTATGCTGTTGGACTCATTGGGATGATAGGCTGCCTGCTGATTGTCCGTTTCTGGCCGCAAATCAAGTGGACCATGCCGATGATCATCATTGTTTCGATTGGCTTAATGGCGCTGCCGCTCTTGATTGGCACAGTCAAAAACGGAGCGCGGGCCTGGGTCAAGATGATGGGCATCAATTTTCAGCCCAGCGAAATTATCAAGGTTGCCCTTTTGCTGGTTTGCGCTTTTATGTTGGCCAGGCGGATGGTTGTCGCAACGCTTGCTTTTGCGGGTATTTGCCTGGGTCTGCTGTTTTTGCAAAAAGATCTGGGCACTGCGATGCTCTATTATTCAATCACCCTGATTCTTGTCTATGTTGCCACAGGCAGCCTGACCTTCCTGTCCCTGGGCACGGTAGGCGCTGGTGCGGGCGCGTTTGTTGGGTATCAGATGAATACCTATGTGCAAAACCGTGTCAAAATATGGCAAAACCCCTGGGATGACCCGTACGGAGTAAGCTATCAGGTGGTACAATCCATGGTCGCGATGGTTAACGGCGGCCCCTGGGGCACAGGGCTTGGGCTGGGGAACGCCAAAATCATTCCTGAAGTTGAGACGGATTTTATTTTCGCCGCAATCTTCCATGAGTTTGGACTCATCTTTGGCGTTTGTGTCATCCTGATGTTTTTGCTGATCTTTTTGCGGGGCGTTGGTGTGGCCAAGCGCGCGCGCAGCAAGTTCCATACCTTGCTGGCGCTGGGCTGCAGTTGCGTTATTGCCATTCAGACCTTTGTCATCATTGGCGGCAACATCAACATGATCCCCTTAACCGGCGTAACGCTGCCTTTTCTCAGCTACGGCGGCACATCAATGGTCAGCAGCATGTGCATCATTGGACTCTTGCAGGGGGTGGCCAATGCAAACGAGCGTGGGCTGGAGGAAGATCAACTGATTGCGATGTTGGGTGAGGAAAGCTGATGAAGCTGATTAAACGAAAATTACGCATAGCGGTCATCACGGTCAGCATCTTGCTGATATCGCTGGTTGCATATGGTGTTTATAGCCTGGGTGTGTCCGGCAACAGGTGGTTTTCTTCCTCGGTCAACACTTCCTTGCGCAAGGTGAAGCAAGGGGTCGTGCCTGGGCGCATTTATGACCGTAATGGCATTCAACTGGCCGGCGCTAATAACAAAGGAGAGCGGCTGTATCATACCGATGAGACAACCAGGCGTTCCCTGGTTCATGTGCTGGGGGTGCCGGATGGCACAGTAAAAAACGGGGTGGAGACCTTTATGTCCTACCTCCTGTATGCCTACGATGATTCCTATGTCAGGCGCTTATCCGCAGCCTTCAGCGGCCAAATGCGTAATGGCTATGACTTGCGGCTGAGCATCTCCAGCGGTTTATCCCGCATGATTACAGATCAGTTTCCCAAGGACAAATCAGGCGCAGTCGTGGTGATGAACTATCGTACTGGCGAAATCCTGTCGCTTAACAGCTTTCCCAATTTTGATCCGCTGGCTATGGAAGGCGTGGCCACAAACCCACAAAAGCCTTATATCAACAATGTCACCCAATGGCGTAGCGCGCCCGGCTCCACCTTCAAGGTGGTCACTTTGGCAGCGGCGCTCGCCAATCTGCCTGACGCGATGGAACGCACCTTCACCTGCACTGGCGCGTATCAGGTGGGGGAGAGCATCATCACAGATGCTGGGAATGCCACGCATGGTGAAATAACACTTCAAAGAGCGTTGGCTGTATCCTGCAACATCACCTTTGCGAAACTGGCGCTGGAACTTGGGGATGAGCAGTTGCGCCTTACCGCTCAATCTTTTGGCTTGGATGATCACCTGCTGTTTTCAGACCTGGTGGTGGAGAACTCCAGATATCCCTCCAAAGACCGTATCGCCAAGGAGCTGGCATGGACAGGCCCCGGGCAAAGCGTGCTTTTTGTGACGCCGCTGCACATGTGTCTGGTGGCGTCCGCCATCGCCAATGATGGGGTGATGATGGCGCCCAAACTGTTGCTGCAGGCACTGGACCATCATAAGCAGGGCAAGGCGCAGATGACACCCCTGGTCTATAAACAGGTGATGACGGCAAAAGATGCAGATATCATCGCTGAAGCGATGCGCCAGGTAATACTCTCAGGAACCGGGACCAGAGCCGCAGTACCTGGTCTTAAAATCTGTGGGAAAACCGGTTCCGCGCAGATTGACGGCCAGGAAAGCACCAACGCCTGGTTCGTCGGGTTTATCGATGAGAAAACTTTGCCGTATGCGTGCTGCGTCGTGGTGAATGAAGCGGGGGAAGGCAGCCGCCACGCTGCGCCGCTGGCCCGACAAATTTTTGAGTATATCAAAACCCAGCGATGAGCATTTTAAACAGATTGATTTCTGATGATACCAGCAAATAATAGACTGACAGGGGGATAAAAACATGCGGATAGGCTTGAGTCTGTACTCCATCAACCAGGAGATTGTTGAGGGGCGTATGACCTTGGAAACTGCAATTCAATGGGCGGCGGATCAAGGCGCGGAATGCGCGGAGTTGGTACCCTTTTCCTATACCTTTGTCAAGGATGACGGCAGGACTGACCATGATACCATCAAAAAGGCAGTCACCGCATCCAAAACCGCCGGGATTCCGCTGGTGAACTACTCTATCCTGGCAGATCTGTGCAAAACGGATGACGCGGCGTTTGAAAAAGAGGTCGAGCGCGTCAAGATGCACGTAGATATCGCGGCGGAGTTGGGCACGCCCAGGATGCGCCATGATATCTCCGCCTTTCGCCGTCCCCGGGGCGAGAATGGCGTCAAATACTTTGAAGAATTGTTCCCGCGCATGGTGGAGGCAGCCAGCCGCATCAGCGAACATGCGGAGCAATATGGTATCACGACTTTGCTTGAAAACCATGGTTTCTTCGCCAATGGCTGCGACCGCTGTGAACGCCTGGTGCTAGCGGTTAACCGGGATAATTATAAGATGCTGCTGGACACTGGCAATATCGTGTGTGTGGATGAGGATCCCGCAGTCGCTGCCAAGCGCCTGGCCCCCTATTGCAGTATGATCCATTTAAAAGACTTCTACATTCGCCGTAAGGATCCGGGCGATACGACGGAGTTTGACTGCGCTGGGTCCTGGTTCCGCTCAAACCATGGCCGTTTTCTGCGCGGCAGTATCATGGGGCAGGGCGATATGGACATGTACGAGATTCTTGCTACCATCAAGGCATCGGGATATGACGGCGACATCGCCATTGAGTTTGAGGGCTTTGAAGAACCCAAGTATGCATCCCGCGTATCTCTGGACAACGCCAAACGGATCTGGGCTGAGGTTTAAATGCAAAGCCCTAATAACAAACCGGCTGTGGTGTACCCGCAGCCGGTTTGTTAAAACAAAGGATGACTTAGTCCATCAATGTTTCCATTTCAGCGACCGTCTCTTCAAAGACATTCATCGCGCCACGCACCACGCTGGCCTTGGTCATGTCAGCGCCGGCTGCTTGCAGGGCCTTTATCGGCGTCACACTGCCGCCGGACTTAAGGAAATCAAAATACGGATCTGTCGCTTTTTGACCTTCAGTTAATATCCTGTTGGCCAGATAGACTGCGGCGGAATAGCCAGTCGCGTACTGATAGACATAAAACGCGCGGTAAAAATGCGGGATGCGCATCCACTCATGGCGAATATCCGGGTCAATCACGCACTCACGGCCGTAATACTGCTTGTTGAGCTGTTCATACAGCTTGGACAGATTCAAGTCCGTCAGCGCTTCGCCCTTCTCTGCCATCTGGTGGACCAGGTGCTCAAATTCTGCAAACATGGTCTGCCTAAAGAAGGTGGTACGGAAGCCTTCTGCAAGATCAGTCAGGAAGAACAGACGCGCCTGCTTGTTGCTCTTATGCTCCGCTTGCAGGGCTTTATTGAGCAAGACCTCGTTGCAGGTGGAGGCAACTTCTGCTGCGAACAGGGAATAGCCAGCTTTTTCGTAGGGTTGCTCCTGGTTGCTGTAATAGCTGTGCATCGCATGGCCTAATTCATGCGCCAGCGTCATCGCCCCGTTAATGGAATCTGTATGGTTCAGCAGCACATAGGGGTGGCTATCATAGGTACCCCAGGAGTAAGCGCCGGAGCGTTTGCCCTTCGTCTCGTACACATCGATCCAATTTTTTGTAAAGGCGCAGTCCAGCAGTTTCCCATATTCGCTGCCAAGCGGAGCCAGCCCCTTCTTAACCAGTTTGCTTGCTTCCAAATAGGGCAGTTCCAGGTTAAAATCATCCGTAATGGGGACATACAGGTCATACAGATGAAGCTCATCCAGCTTCAAGGCCTTTTTGCGTAAACGGAGGTAGCGATCCAGTACGGGGAAGGCTTTGTGTGCTTCCTTGAGCAAACTGTCATATACGGACAGCGGAATCTCGTTCTGGCTAAGTGAGGCCTCCCGCGCGCTGTCATAATGACGCAACTGCGCCTGCAGTACGTCATTTTTCACGCTGCTGATGTATAGCGTTGACAGGGTACCCGAGAAATCACCAAAGGCGTTCATCATGCCAGTGAAAGCTTCCTTGCGGACTTCACGGTTCTGGCTGCGCATCCGGTTGCCATAGTCAGCGTGAGTCAGCCGGCGCTTGCTGCCGTCCTCCATCAAGGTTTCGGGCAGGGGAAGATCTACATTGTTCAAGATATTGAAGGTTCTGGATGCGGTGGAAAAAACCTCCCCGCTTTTCGCCAGGATTTGTTCCTGCTCAGGCGGCAGGATGTGCGGCTTTTGCCGGATGAGGTCATGGAAAAACACGCTGTATTGGGACAGCTCAGGATTAGCCATGAAGCTCTTCAGCGTTTTTTCAGATAGCTTTAGCAGCTCGGGCTCCAGGAAGGCACCTGCTGCCCGCGCCTTGACAGCATACGCCTCCGCCTTGGCCATCTGGGCTTTGTAAACAGCGTTCCCGCCATCCTGGTCCTGCTGCATGCGGGAATAGACAAAATAGCTGCCGACCAGACGGCTCAGCGTAAAGGAGGTTTCCACCGCTTTGATGGGATTGTCCTTGACCTTGCCCTCAAATGCGGTCATTTCATGAATCAGTTCATCCATTCGCCTTTCGCAATCCTGCAAGGCTTGTTTATCCTTGAAGATGTCCTTTAGGGTCCACTTCCAGCGGGCGGAGATGTCCTTGCGCAGTTTTTGTTCCATGGCGTGCTCCTTTATGGTGTTGTTGTCAATTACAAAGATCTATGTCTGGAAAATCTGGCGTGCCCAGGAATTCCTCGTCCTGCTCGGACACATCAGGCAGCTCAATAGCGACATCTTGCTTCGCTTTGCCTTGGCTGCGCTGCGTGGGCTGGCCTATACGCTGCACCTGGTCCGCGGTGAAGGAATGCAGATCCGTCACCTCACCATTGGTGATGCGCACGGTGACTGTCTCCAGCAGGGCATTAACCTGGGTCACAGTGCCGCGGCCTTGTGGGGTTATCACATCTTTGCCTATGCGGGGGAGGCGCTTGCGGGATTTTTCGTATTGCTCCTGCTCATACTTCAAGCAGCACATTAAGCGCCCGCACACACCGGAAATCTTGGTCGGATTCAGGGACAGGCTTTGTTCCTTGGCCATGCGGATGGAGACAGGTTGGAAATCATACAGGAAGGTGGAGCAGCACAGGTGCCGGCCGCAAGACCCGACCCCGCCGATTTTCCGGGCTTCGTCGCGCACCCCAATCTGTTTTAGCTCAATCCGGGTTTTGAAAATGCTGGCCAGATCTTTTACCAGCGCACGGAAATCCACCCGGCCGCCGGAGGTGAAGCTGGCGATGAGTTTGCTGTTGTCAAAGGTGTACTCAACGCTCACCAGTTTCATGTCAAGTTTATGCGCAGCAATCCGTTCTTTGCAGACCTCAAAAGCCTGTACTTCTTTATCGGCATTGCTTTTAATCCGCTCATAATCAGACGCGGTCGCCAGGCGTAGGACATGAGGCAGCGGTTTTTGCAGCACATCCTCAGGCAAGTCAATGGTATCCTCGCATACCATTGCAAACTCCAGCCCGTTGGAGGTTGATACTATCACAGCGTCGCCTTCCTTGGCGCCGCAGCTTCCAGGGTTTACATAGTGGTGCCGTCCCGAATCCCGGAGACGGACGCCGATTACATTTGGCATAAGGTTTGATCCTCCAATATTTGTAACAGCAGGTAATCACAGATTGCCTGCCAGGATAGGTTGCTGGCTTGGTGTTTACGCGCAGTGAGTACGCCTTCCAGCAGGCTGCGCGCTTTGAAGGTTGCTGAATCATTCGTTGGCTTTTCATCAATCAAGCGCATGGCAGCGTTCTCTATATAATCCAAAACCATCAAGGATTGGTCGCGCAGGTTCTTCAGGCTTGAGGAGCTGTGAGGGAAGCTGCTGATGCTATCCAGGGACAGCACAGCTTCATCCACCAACTCCTTCATATCCCAAAACTGTTGATCATTCCGCATGTTCAGGGCGTTTGCTGGGCTACCGCCTGATAAAACGGACAGTGTGCGCGCTTCATGGCCGGGCAGTTTTTTTTCTATCAGCAGTTTTTCAAGCAGTGGTGTAGGCCATGGAGGAATGCGCTGAATCTGACAACGGGAACGGATGGTGGTCAAAACCGCCTGCTCGTTCTCACAGGTCAACAGGAAAAAGGTGTTGGCGTCTGGTTCCTCAATGGATTTAAGCAATGCGTTTTGTGCCTGCGGAGTGAAAACATCGATTTGTTCCAGCAGTACAACACGGGGTCCAGTTAAGAACGGATAGGTCGACAGGCTGTTTTGCAGCGCGCGCGCCTGCTCCACCTTGACGCTGCGTTGCTTGTCCATCGTTTTGACAACCAGGAAATTGGAATGCGTCTGCTCAACCGCTCTTTTGCAGGATTTGCAGATACCGCAGGGCTTGCCCTCAGCCTCGCACAACAGCGCTTGTGCCAGGATGCTGGCCAGCGTCCTTTTCCCAACACCAAATTGCCCTGAAAGCATCAGGGCATGTGGCGCTTTGTGCGCGGAATATAGTTGAATCAGCGCGGTGAGCGAAGGAGACAGCGTCTCAAAATACGCTGCTAGTAGAGCGGTTGCTTGGTTTGACATGACCTGGTAAAGGGTTTAGATTTTGAGGAATTCTTCAACGTTAAGCACAAACACAGTTGCACCGCCTACTGTGACCTCAATGGGGTAAGGGGCATACATGCCCGTCGCGCCGCCCATGGTTACCGGTGAGGTTGCAATCTGCTTGCGGCTTTTGCAGACTTTTTCTATCGTAGCCATGCAGGCATCATAGCGACCATCCTCCACACCGACAAGCAATGTGGTGTTACCGGCGCGGAGAAACCCACCGGTGGTCGCCAACTTGGTGACGCCAAACCCATCTTCCATTAATTCACTAACGAGGTGTGCCGCGTCTTCATCCTGCACAATGGCAATTATCAGCTTCATTGGCTGGCCTCCTTTTGCTTGGCGGAGCGTTCTCCGCTTTTTGCTTAGCTTATTATACAGAAAAGCATGTGGAATTACAAGCACAGCGACCTGTGCGCTTGAAGATGCCTTATTTCATTGGCAACCCGTGAAAACAAGTGGTATAATACGACCGTATCAATACCCTTGGAGGATGCGGATGATTAAAATCGTACTGGACGCGATGGGTGGAGACAATGCCCCGCAGGCAACCTGTGAAGGCGCTTTGCTGGCGTTGCGCGCAGACAAGGAGCTAACCATCATTTTAGCTGGCGACCCGCAACAAATCGCGCCTTTTATTCAAGATGCTCAGGACGTGGAAGAGCGTCTGATTGTGCTAGATGCACCTGAAATCATCACTAATAACGAGGCGCCTGCCCTGGCAATCCGCCAAAAGAAGAACAGCGCAATCGTACGGGGCATGCTCATGGTGCGCGAGGGGGAGGCCGATGGCTTTGTGTCCGCTGGCTCAACTGGTGCTGTCCTGGTAGGCGGGATGCTGCGCCTGGGGCGCATCCCCGGCATTGAGCGGCCAGCCTTGGCTCCGCTGCTGCCTGGTAAAAAGGGCCATTTCCTGCTGATTGATTGCGGGGCCAATGTGGACTGCAAACCGGAGTATCTTGCCCAGTTTGGCCTGATGGGCGATGCCTTTATGGAAAAAACCATGGGGATAGACCGTCCGCGCATTGGCCTGGTTAACAACGGCGCGGAGGAGGAAAAGGGCAATGCGCTGTATGCGGAGGCGCATCAGCTGTTAAAGAAGGAAGACATCAATTTCGTGGGCAACGTGGAAGCCCGCTATATTCCGGCAGACCAAGCGGATGTCATTGTCTGTGATGGGTTTGACGGGAACATCATTCTCAAGTACAATGAGGGCGTTGCAGAGACCTTGCTGGGTATGATAAAGCAGGAGCTGATGGCGGATACCCGCAGCAAGATTGGAGCACTGCTGGCCAAACCCGCTTTTTCCCGCGTGAAGAAACTAATGGACTACACGGAAGTGGGGGGGGCGCCGCTGCTGGGTGTGAGAGGCGCTGTGGTCAAAGCGCATGGGTCCAGCAACGCCAAGGCCATATCCGGCGCAATCCGCCAGGCAGCACTTATCATCCGCTCTAAGGTAGCGGAAGCAATTGAACAGAAACTGGTCAAACAGTCAATTTAGTTTGGAGGGAAAACCATGGTATTTGAAAGCGTATCAAACCTCATCGCAAAACAGCTCAAAGTTGCGCCCGAAAAGGTAACCCGTGACGCCCGCCTGGTGGAAGACCTGGGTGCTGACAGCGCCAATGTCATGGTGCTGATTATGGACCTGGAGGATCAATTCAATATGCAGGTTGAGGACAGCGCCATCACCACACTGAAGACCGTGGGTGATGTGGTGGATTACATCAAGACGCGCCAAGAGTGAGTCAACAGGGTCAAGGGCTGCCGCACGATGAGGTGGCAGCCATTTTTGATGGTCAGGAAGGGCATCACAAGTTGATGTCCAAGTTGAATTATTTTTTTACAGACCCAGGCATCCTAAATACTGCGCTAACCCATCCCTCTGTCAGCCACAAAAAAAACAACCAACGTCTTGAGTTTTTGGGCGATGCCGTGTTGCAGTTGGTCATCAGCGAGCGGCTATACCACCAAAGCAAGGAGGGCGAAGGCAAACTAACCTTCCGGCGTCAACGTCTGGTGAATGAACAGACTTTAGCCCAGGTTGCCAGAAAGATGAACCTGGGCGCGCATCTGCATTTGGACAAACGCTTTGCGCAGGATGGCGGCAGGGAGTTGGACTCCGTTTTAGCAGACACGCTGGAGGCTGTGCTGGCGGCAATCTATTTTGATGGGGGCTTTTCTGCTGTTCAAGCTGTTATAAACAAGCTGTTTCATCAATTAATCATCGATGCGGATGCCGGTCTGGATGCCAAGGGTGCGCTGCAAGCTTATTTTCAGGCAAAAGGCGAGGCAGAACCGACATACGATGACCTAAGCATCGAAGGTCCGCCTCATCAGCGCGTGTTTACTGTGGGGGTGCGCCATGATGGAAACCTGTTGGCGACCGGCACGGACACCACCAAGCGTGCGGCTCAACAAAAAGCAGCAAAAGAAGCGCTGAATATTCTAGAGGAAAGGGGGAGAGCGCATGAAGCTACCCAGGCTTGAGATTTATGGCTTCAAGTCTTTCCCTCAACGTACGGATATACGCTTTGATGAGGGCATCACGGGTATCGTAGGCCCAAACGGCTCTGGCAAGAGCAACATCGCCGACGCGGTCCGCTGGGTGTTGGGCGAGCAGAGCGCCAAAGCTTTACGCGGTGCTAAGATGCAGGACGTTATTTTTGCGGGTACCCAAAAGCGTCGCCCGATGCCGTATTGTGAAGTCTCGCTTATATTTGAAAATGAGGACAGCCAATTAAAAAGCCCCCAGAGCGAGGTCATGGTGACTCGGCGTGCCTACCGTACAGGAGAGGGCGAGTATTACCTCAACAAAAAATCCTGCCGCCTGCGTGATATTGTGGAGCTCTTTCATGATACCGGCATTGGACGGGAGGGCTACTCCATTATTGGCCAGGGCAACATAGATGTAATCCTCTCCGGCCGCGGGGATGAGCGCAGAGCTGCCTTTGAAGAAGCCGCAGGGATTATTGGATACCGCTCGCGCAAGGAGGAGGCAGAGCGCAAGCTGACCCGCACCCAGGAAAACCTGTTGCGTGTAGGTGACCTGTTGGAGGAACTAGGCAGCCGCATTGAGCCACTCAAGGAGCAAAGCGAAGCAGCGCGCGCCTACATGGCGTTATCTGCGCGGCTCAAAGCGCTGGACGCCAATATTTACTTGACCCGACATGACAGGCTTTACAAACGAATAGATAGCTTAATCGAAAGCCAGCAGGCTATTCGTGACCTGATCGCCCAGCATGAGCAGGATATCTCCTCCTATCAGGCCCAGCGCAAGGAGCAGGAAGCGCGCTTGTTTGACGCTGAGAAAGACGCGGATACACAGGGCGCGTTGCTTCAGCGGCAGGAAAGCGCGCTGCGGGAACAGATGGTTGAAGCGGAACGCAGCGTGCAGACACTTTCAAACACGCGGGAAGAGCTGGACAGAAACAGTGAAAGTTTGCAGGCGATCGCAGATGAGATCGTTGAGCTGGAGGCGCTGCGCAACCAGTCCAGCACGGATGAGAAGCAAAACAGCCAGCTGCTTATAGACGCGCAAGCTGCCTTGCAAGCTGCAACAGACCAGACTGATGCCGCCCATCTAGCGGAAAGCAAAATTGAAGAAGCGCTGGATTATCACAGAAGCCTCATTTTGCAATCCGCGAACGCAAGGGCAGATGCCCGGGAGCGGCATGCCCGCCAGCAGGCGATGCTTCAACAGTCCCAGACACGGATGAAGGAAATTGCGGGTGCGGAACCAGGGTTGATTCAGGCTGTTAAGTCGGCGGAAGAAGCGGAGCAGGCCGCTCATGCTCAACTGATTAAAACAAAGGAAGCCGTTGGCAAGCTACGTGAGCATCTGGCACAAACAGAGCAGGCCTTGCTGCAAGCGCAAGAGCAGGCGCAACAGGCGCAAACGAAGCTGAATGAAACGGTTGTAATCATTCAACAGGATAAAGCGCGCTATCAGGCGATGGACGAGTTATCAAAGGCACATGAAGGTTTTTTTCAACCTGTCAGGCAGGCTTTGAACTATGCAGCGGGCAACCCCCGTGTGCACGGCGCTGTCGCCCATTTGATTGACGTGCCCAAGGAACTGGAAACAGCTATGGAGATGGTGCTGGGCGGCAGTTTGCAGAACATCGTCACCCAGGACGAAGAAACTGCGCAGGAGCTCATCAATTACTTGCGTGAGAATCGCTACGGGCGCACAACCTTCCTGCCCATCAGCGCAGTTAATGGCCGCAGCTTGAATGCGCAAGAGCGCAGTGTTTTGAGCCTGCCCGGATGCATGGGGGTTGCCAGTGAGCTGATTCAGTATGATAGACAATACCAAGGCATCATCACGTCTCTTTTGGGAAGGACCGTTGTAGCGCAAGATTTGGATGCGGCCATCGCTATTTCCAGGGCTGGACGCCAGTCCTTTCATGTGGTGACCCTGCAGGGGGACGTCATGCGCGCTGGCGGCGCGATGACCGGTGGCTCCATTCAAAGCAGGACGGTGAGTCTGCTTGGGCGCGAGCGAGAGATCAAGGAGCTGGCAGAGTCCTTGAACAAGCGGATGGAAGGGTTGAAAGCGCTACAGTTTCTATACGACAGTAAAAGCCTGGCTGTGAAGGAACTGGAGGAGCAGGCCCTTGCGGAACGCTTGCATACCCAGGATGAGGAGATTGGCATTGCGCGGGAAGAAGAGCAGGTTAAACAGACTGCCGAACGCCTCCTAATCGCACAGGAGCGGCTGTCCCAGTTTACAGACGCCAAAGAACAGCTAAGCACAATGATAGATGAGCTAACACAGGATTTGGATCATGCGGATGCAGCCAGCCGGCAGATAGATCACAGCCAGGAGCAGATGGCGCAGAATGAAAACCACCTGAAGGAAGAGCTGGCGCTTGCCCGCGAAACAACGGAAAGTGCGCGCCTTGTGTTGGAACAGAAACGGGAGGCACACGTACAGCTTGCGCACCGGCTGGACTTGCTGCATCGGGACAAAATTCGTTTCGAAAAAGAATTGAGCACATTACATGCCCGGCAAACCCGCTTTATACAACTAGCTGAAGCCCTACAACTCAAGATTAAAAGCGAGTCTAATAAGCAGGAACAGCTAAAGGTCAAAACAGAAGCCTTGCAACAACAGGCAGAGGAAATCCGCGCTATCGCCGCACAAGCGGAAGCTGACCGACGCGCCCTAAACGCCAATGCGCGCCAGTTGGTTGAACTGACGGAGCAGGCACATCTTCACCTCAGCGTGGATAGCCAGAAGCTGCACAAGAGTGAAATCAGCCTGACACGGCTTCAAGAAGAGCTGAACGCCATGACAGCGACACTTTTTCACACCCATGAATTGACCTTTGCTACAGCCCTTCCCTTTCAAACAGAGAATCGTTTCGATCTGCCGGGCGGCGAGCGGGAAGCGGCAGATATCCGGCGGGAAATCAAGGAGATGGGCGCCATCAACATCCATGCCCTGGATGAATATGCGCAGACCAAAGCACGGTTTGACGAATTGACCTTCCAGAAAAATGATGCGGAAAAGGCGCGGGAAGACCTGTTAAGTTTAATCAAGCGCCTGGAAGGACAGATGGAGAAGCAGTTCCTGCGGGAGTTTGCACTTTTAAATGAGTACTTCGCGGAAACCTTCAAGCGTCTGTTCAACGGCGGACAAGCCAGTCTCAGTCTAGCGGATCCGAGTCAACCGCTGGATTGTGAAATCAACATCAAAGCGCAGCCTCCGGGCAAAAAACTGCAGCTACTGTCGTTGTTGTCCGGCGGTGAGCGTACGCTGACGGCCATCGCCATCCTTTTTGCCATGCTAAAGTTGAAACCTACGCCATTTTGCATCCTGGATGAGATTGAAGCCGCGCTGGATGACGCGAACATCTACAGCTTCGCCGAGTATTTGGAGGAGTATGCCAAGGGCACGCAATTTATCGTCATTACACACCGCAAGGGCACCATGGAAAGCTGTGATATGCTGTACGGTGTCACGATGCGCGAAAAAGGCGTTTCGGATATGATTGCGGTGAATTTACAGGAATACACAGCGTAAAGGAGATTACTATGTCAGGCTTTTTTGCAAGGCTGAAACAAGGCCTCAGCAAAACCAGGGGGCATATGTCAGAGCGCATTGACGAACTGACAAAGTCTACCCAGGTGATTGATGAGGATTTTTATGAAGAGCTCACGGATATCCTGATACTAAGCGACGCAGGCATGGCTGCAGCCAGTAAAATCATTGATGAGCTTAAGGAAAAAGTGGCGGCACAGAAGGTAAAGGATGCTGCAGTTGCCAAGGAGCTGCTCAAGCAAATTATGGTCGAGGAAATGAACATCCCGCGCCCGCCGCTTCACTGGCCCATGGTGATGCTGGTGGTGGGGGTGAACGGTGTTGGCAAGACGACAACCGTTGGGAAACTAGCGATGCGTTTTAAAGAGGTTGGGCGTAGCGTGACCTTAGCTGCGGCGGACACCTTCCGTGCTGCTGCGGATGACCAGCTGCAGGTCTGGGCACAGCGGGCGGATGTCCCTTTGATTAAACAGCAGCACGGCGCGGATCCTGCCGCTGTTGTGTTTGATGCCATTGCTTCCGTGAAAGCGAAGAACACCGATTTATTGATTGTGGATACCGCGGGTCGGCTGCATAACAAAAAGAATTTGATGGATGAATTAGCGAAGATACGCCGTATTATCAACCGGGAGTTCCCGGAGGCGACTGTGCGCAGCATGTTGGTGCTGGATGCGACCACAGGGCAGAACGGCTTAAACCAGGCCAAAATGTTTAAGGAGGTAGCGGATATCAACGGCATCATCCTCACCAAACTGGATGGCACCGCCAAGGGCGGCATCGCGCTGGCGATTCGGCAGGAGTTGAACGTCCCAGTTTGGTATGTAGGTGTTGGAGAAGGCATCGATGACCTGCAATCCTTCAATGCAAATGAGTTTGTAGAAGCACTGTTCTAAGCCGAATTCAGATAGTAAAAAGCCCGCTTTCTTCCGATTGCGGGCTTTGCTAATTGAAAACGTTGTTTATGAACCAGCTGGGAAATTGCCTTGGTACAAGTAGCGCTGTGTGCCCCTGCCGGCTTCACCATCCACAAAAAGGCCCCTGGAGCGTTGGAAAGCTTTCACAGCCAGTGTTGTCTCATAACCAAATTTACCGTCTACAACTCCCTTATAGAAACCCTGATCCTTCAGAGCCTGCTGCAGACGCCTTACCAGCTCGCCGCTTTCACCCTCGCGCAAGGTAACATAATCACCGTCCGGGTTGGGTGTGACATTTTTATAAAAGGGAATGCGTGTTGGTATAGCGCCTGATTGACCAGGTGCAGGGGTTACCTGCGCGCCGGCACCAATGGCCCTGGAGCTGAATAATACCTCTGAAGTATCCGCTCCCACCTTACCGTCGGGAACCAAACGGTTTACGCTCTGAAAGGCTTTCACGGCTGCTTCCGTAGAGGCACCGAAGTCACCGTCAACATTACCGGTGTAAAAGCGCAGATCCTTCAACCTCTGCTGGATACGGCGCACCATAGCCGAGTTTTTGTCGCCGCGCTTGATGGAGGTGCCAATAATGCCAACGGAGGTAGAGGTTCGCTTCGCGGAGGAAGAGTATAGTTTCTCAAGCGTCAGCTTGCCCGCGATGCCATCAGAGTAGGAGGTGTTTCGATTCTGGAAAGCGACGACGGCTGCTTCGGTGGTTGAGTCAAACTGCCCGTTCGGTGTGCCAGATAGATAGCCCAATTCGATGAGACGCTCCTGCAATCTGCGAACATCAGTGCCGGTGGAACCCACCTTCAAATATACATTGTCTCTGATGATAGGCTTTGCCGTTGCCTTTGGCGTAGGGCTGGGTGTCGGTTTGGCGGGCAAGGCTGCTGAGGAGTTAAGCCTTGTTAAAGTTTGCTTGCCAGCAATGCCATCAGCCGTCAAACTGTTGCGCGCCTGGAAGGCCTTCAGCGCTGCCTCGGTTGCTTTGCCAAAGTCACCATCGACTGCGCCAATGGGGTATTTAAGATCCTTCAAACGTTGCTGAATCTTCTTAACCTCAGGACCAGATGCCCCCAATTTCAAAATCATGGGTGTGGGGGAGGGTGTGGTGCTTGGCGGTGGGCTGGTGATGGTAACCAAGCCGCCCCATGCTGTAGGGGTTGGCGTGGGGAAATCTGGTTGATTGCTGGTGAGAATACTTCCCCATCCGCTGGGAGCGGGGGGCTGATTGCTTGTTAAGGTACCTTGGGGCAGGTTAACAATGGGCCCAGTTGTTGCCCCAGCTGCTGCATCACTGGGTTCAGGTGTTGGTGTAGCTGTACCTTTTACAGGGAAAGGCACATCACCTAAGTCACCAGTGCCGTTTTGAGTGTTTGTCGTGGTATCCGGCGTGGCGGTACAACCGGCCAACAGGACAGCCAATAACAACAAGGCCATCAGCCGGGTGAATTGCTTCAGTTTTTTCCGCTCCATACAATACCATCCTCATTCACGTCATCTTACACAAGGCAGTAACAGCCTGTTCAAACATCAAACGCCAGGATGAATGCATTTCATGCATCCAATGCCTGATTTAATATGCCAAGTTTATCATAAGCGCCAATTTTAATCAATTCCCGGATTGAAACCCCAAGTGCAACAGAGATGAGCGAAAAGGAATGGCTCATAGTATGCGAACACGGTAAGATTGTTTTGCTGAACAAATCCGTGGAGGTCGCAACCATGAGCCAAGCTGAGTATAACACAGGAATCAA
>JAAYFC010000037.1 GCA_012728435.1 Clostridiales bacterium
CCCGGCAGGGGCTGACCCCTAAGCTGACCATGCATGGCGGCAGAGGCTCCCTGTCAATCCGCAAAGCAGGCAATTTCCGGTTAGGGTTCTCCTTAGCTCACTGTCCGAAATTGTAGCATGGAGCCAATCCTTGCCCACCTCGGACGCGTACATCCAGTTAAGGAAGTCCTTGGCCGCCTGCTGCTCTTCCGGGGTGGCCTGGCTGTTGACAACCCACATGCCGGGGACGGAAGCTGAAATCTTGTCGTTGCCCAGCACTGGCACGGGGATCATGCCCATCTCAAACTCCACTTTGTAGTCCGCAAACATGGAGAAGGCCCAGTTGCCCTGGTGGAGCATACCGGTTTTCCCGGTGGCGAAGCCGCCGGTTGCCTGGTCATACGCCGTGGTGAGGGGATCAGCCACCGCATTGGCGCGGATCACATCATAGAACTTGGCCCAGTCCACAAACTCGGGCACGTCCTTCAGGTTCACTTCGCCGGCAACCACCTTGCCCACAAAGCCTTCTACGTCTTCCTGCATGGCGAAGGGGAAGGCCAGGATGTGTACAATAAGGAAGTAGTTCTCATTGGACAGCATCAGGCCGTCAATGCCCTTTTCCTTGCTGGCTTCCATGTATTTGGTGAAGGATTCCAGGTCCACAATGCTGTCTTTGTCCACCAGGTTGGCGTTGTAGACAAAGCCATAGCCTTCCACGGTGAAGGGGATGCCCGACAGCTTGCCTTCCGGGCTGCGGACGGCTTCAACGGCACCGGCGGAGAGTTCCTTCATGATGTCCATGTCGCTCAAATCGGCGATGTAGGCGTCATAGGTGGCTGCATTGGCACCGGGGGAGGTGGTGAAGATGGTCAGGCTGTTGTCAGCGGTGAGGTAGCTCTTTAGCAGCGCGCCGCCGTCTTCGCCAGCGGTGCTGACCATTTCAACAGACACGCCTGTTTCGGCCTTGTAGGCTTCTGTCAGGGCTTTAAAATCGTCCACGATTTCGCCTTTGCCCACATAGATGGAAATCTTGTTCACCTCCGCGGAGGCGGGAATCAGGGCCAGGCCCAGCACAAAGATGGCTGCCAGGGTCAGGGATAGGAATTTACGCATGGGGTTCCTCCTTAAATGGTTGATATTGCGCTTATGCGCTTCAAATTCTTTCGCGGGTTCATCTGAACCGTTGTGTTACAAATGTGCCCTGCCTTGGCCTCGCTTAATCACCAATGTTGACAAATCAGGTATGATTTCTCCCGATTCATACAAAAACAGCGCCGTTTCCGGCGCCGCTAAATGATTGTACCGTTTGAAGCTTACCGCAAATTTTGCAGCGGCAAGCCCTCTTTGCACATGGGGCAAGCGTCCATTGGATAATGCTCCGCCTTAAAACGCACAAGGGGGATGAGCGGCGCCTCGGACGGGACCTCGCCCCCGGATTTGTCCACCAGGCAGCCAATGGCCACCACGCTGCCGCCCAAAGCGCGCACGATTTCCGTCATCTCCCGGATGCTTTGACCGGTGGACACCTCGTCCTCCACCAGCAGCATCTTCATGCCGGGGCGAATCTCAAACCCGCGGCGCAAAATCAACGCGCCGTCCCGCTTCTCGCAGTAGAGCAGCTTTTTATCAAGCGCCCGCGCCACCTCATAGCCGGGCAACACCCCGCCAATGGCTGCGGACAACACCACGTCCGGCGCATAGGACGCGCAGCGGCCGGCCAACTCCTGGCCGATCAACTGCCCCGTACCATACTCCTCAAACAGGCGCGCGCATTGCACATACCAATCGGTGTGCCGGCCGGAAAGCCGGTAAAAATGCCCCTGTTTAAGCGCGCCCTTGCTATGAAAAAGCTCCCTGATTGCCGTTTGGTCCATCATGTTCAACGTCCTTTAATCTGTCATGAAAAAAGCGCCGTTGCCGGCGCTTTAAGGTTTGCTTATTGTTTCGCGCCGCATTCCGGGCAGAACCGGGCCCCAGCTGCCAGGGGCTTGCCGCAGTCCACACAGGACGCAGCGGACTGGCTGGCGCCGCACTCGGGGCAGAACTTGCTGCCCTGGGGGATTTGCTGCTTGCAGGACACGCAGGGCACGGTCGCTGCCTGCGGGGCTGCCGCCTGCGGCTGCTGATTGGCCTGGAACGCGCCTTGCATCATC
>JAAYFC010000038.1 GCA_012728435.1 Clostridiales bacterium
GCTCGTGTTTCTCAGCACCCAGTTTGTTGGAAACCTCTGCTTCCATCATTTGGCTGCACAGCCACTCCAACATACTGAGCATAGGGTCCTGTGCACCCATGAACTGGAATAGCATTCCTCTGAAATCCGTGGTATTCTTGCTTTGAGCCATTGGGCTTTCCTCCTTGTGAATGTCTTAGCAACATCCATTGTAGCGGAATCCCAGTGGCTTGCCCATTCCTATCATTTCTGGGCAAAGTTGCGAACTTTAGTGTACTCTATCCCTTTCTTCCAAAGGTCATATGTGTGGACTAATGATAATTGGGAAGAACTACTTGATAATCTTTTGGATGATAAGCAGAACCATTTTCTTGGTTCTATAATACTAAAACACATTGAATCTATATCTGGTTCTCCGTCGAGGTGGTCTGTGGTTGATGGACAACAAAGACTGACTACATTAAGCATTCTACTGCGCTCTTGTTTTGACTCAATCCAATTCCATGAAAAAGGGGAGGAAATTCACAACGAAGCGAGAGTGAAGTTAAGGTCGGTTCTTTTTTACAAGTTAAAAGAACTTAGTAATGAATATCTGATAAAAATTAGGCATTCACAAGTTGATGAAAACGTGTATTCGAGTGTTATTAATGGCGAAGTAGATAGAGAAAAAATTCGCATGAGCAGTGAAACCAAAAAACATGAAAGTTCTTCTTCAAATATTGAGCAGTGTTATGAGTTTTTCATGAGGAATTTTGAAAGAAACCCTGATCATGCCGAGAAAATATGGAACCTCTTATTGAATGAGAATAATAAAATACTGGTCAAAATCGATCTCGGTTCTGACGAGAATGAACAAGCAATCTTTGATACTGTGAATACTGCTGGTGTTAGATTAACAAGTGCAGATACTATAAAGAATGCATTGTTTCAGAAAGCCATCGAGAATACCGAAAATCGTGAAAATGTAATCAAGTTTTATAAAAGAACCTGGGAAGCAACCTTCGCTAATGATGATGAGACTATTCGATACTGGGCAGCACAACAATCATTAGGAAGGTTAATGAGGGATCGACTGGAAATTCTTTTGCATTCTGTCGCTTTAATTGAGAGGTTTTATGACCCAACATCCCACCGTATTTCTGATTTGCCTGAATTGTATAAGAGCTTTATTGAAACTATGGATAACCCGACTTTGTATTCATTCATTCACAATGTTTGCAGATATGCCGAACTATTTAAAAAGTTCTTTGGAAACGATGATTCAACTGCATCATATTCCTTTAATCAAGATTTCCGAAGAGCACTTCACATCCTGGATGTATGCGATGTTTCGACTTTCCATGCCTATATTCTGAAAATCCTTAATGATTATCATGTTGCAGACGAGACCGTGTTACCCGTTGAGTTTATTAATGAAGTCAGAAACATTGAAAGGTATGTTTTAAGGCATGTTGTTTGTGGAGCATCCTTGAAAAACTTTAATAAGGATTGCTCAGACTTGATTGCAGGAAACTTCACAACAAAAGAGATGCTGGCAAATAAACTTGATGAATCGATTAGTGACAGTATCGTGCAGCATTCTCTGAAAGAAATGAAAACAAACCGAATTACAAATTTGATATTGTTTTGGATAGAGTTAAAGCGACGAATCAAAGATAGCAAGCATGAGCACGACCTTAAGTTTAACTTCTCTTTAGAACATGTAATGCCTAAAAAATGGATAGAGCATTGGCCTTTGTCTAGCCCTGTAGTGACCAATGTTGAAACAGGTGAGGTTATAGATAATGATATTTTGGGAACAGAAGTAAGAAATGCTGCTGTGTTGGAGATTGGAAACGCAATCTTGCTAAAATCCACTTTGAATTCATCACTTCGCAATTTTAATTTTGAAACGAAAATTAGAGGTGATGGGAAAAAACTTGGTATAAAACACTATGCTTCATCGCTAACATTATCCTCTGAAATCATTGATGCTTTTGAAGAAGGAAAACAATGGGACGAAGTGAGTATAAGAAACAGAACTATTCGTTTATCAAATGAGTTCTTAAACATTTGGTAGTTAATATTGATGGTTTTAACCGCTTTTTCCCGCTAGATATGAGTTAGTGTAACGGCAACCAACAAGAAAAGGACGTTAGAAATGAAAGTGATTCGCTTTGGCATGATCGGCGCGGGCAGCGTGGCGGAAAAAAAGAGCGCGCCGGCGCTGCAAAAGACGCCTGGTTCCTCCCTGGTGGCTGTGATGCGCAGGGACGCGGTGAAACTGCAGGATTATGCGCGCCGGCACGGCATCGCCCGCTATTCCACGCAGGCCAAGGACATCCTGGAAGCGCCGGATATCGACGCCGTCTACATTGCCACCCCCCCGGGCAGCCATTGCTCTTACACCCTGGAAGCAGCCCTTAAGGGCAAGGCGGTGTATGTGGAAAAGCCCATGGCCCGCACCGTACAAGAGGCAAGGCAGATGGTGGATACCTGCAAAAAGGCCGGTGTGCCGCTCTTTGTGGCGTACTACCGCCGCGCGCAGCCCCGGTTTTTAAAGGCGAAGGAGCTGATCGACTCTGGCGCTCTGGGGGAGGTGCGCTCCTTTACCTACCAGTATGCCTGCCCCGTGCCGGAGGATGACCCCCTTCGTCCCTGGCTGCTCACGCGAAAGGACGCAGGCGGCGGGCTTTTGTACGACATCGGCTCGCACATGGTGGACAGCATCATCTTTATGCTGGGCCAGCCAAAGGAGGTTATCGGCCGCACCGACAACCTCAGCCAGGCGCGGGAGACCGCGGATCAGTCCAGCGCGCTGATGCGCTTTGAGTCGGGCGTGCAGGGCAGCCTGCAGCTGTCCTTCAATGTGGCATCGCGGCTTGACCGCCTGTTCATCATGGGCACGCGCGGCAGCCTCACCATGTCCATCATGGGCTATGAGCCCCTGATCCTGGAACGGGAAGGGGTGCTTGAAACCTTGCCCTACCCCCAGCCCGAGCATGTCCAGTCCTACCTCATCACCCGGGTGGTGAACACCCTGCGGGGCCTGGACAATCTGGACAGCACAGGGCGCTCCGCCCTGCAGACGCAAGAAATCCTGGAGGCGATAGACAACAGCGCGATGTGGGTATACCAGGGAGAGTAAAATAAGATTGTAACAACACGGCGTGAACCAGGGCTCTTTTGATGTTGAAAGAGCCCGCTTTTTTAAATCATGTACTGGGGATGCACCCAATATTGTCTTTTATGCGTCTATTAGGTAAAGGAGGTGAGCGAATGTTGCCTTTGGAGACGTCCTGCAAGCAAAAGGAGGAATCCATCACGCGCATGATGGAGCAGTATGGCCCTTCCTTGATTCGCACCTGCTTTTTATACCTTAAGGATGCGCAGTTGGCGGAGGACGCCGCGCAGGAGACCTTCCTGAAGGCATATCGAAATCTGGACCGCTTCCGGGGCGAGTGCAGTGAGAAAACCTGGCTGATGCGCATCGCGATGAACACCTGCCATGACATACGGCGCAACAGTTGGTTCCGTTTTGTAGACCGCCGGGTTGCTGTAGCGGACAAGGCTGCTTCGGAGGAACCAGAATTCATCCGTGACAGCACCGTTACACAGGCGGTGATGAATTTATCCGCCAAATACCGTGAGGTTATCCTGCTGCGATATTACCAGCAGATGACGACATCAGAAATCGCGCACACGCTGAGCACCTCCTTCAACACCATCAAATCAAGGCTGCTGCGCGCGCGGAGACTTCTTAGTGACGAATTGAAAGGATGGTACTTCGATGAATAACACGTTCAAAAACCAGCTGGATACCGAGCTTGCCGCCTTTCAATGGACTGAAAAGAACACCCAGCATACCCTCAAGATGATGAGAGGAGAAATCCCTGTGAAAAAAAGATACTCCCTGGCCTTGGTCCTTGCTGCTATGCTGCTGTTGGTCTCGCTGACTACGCTTGCGATTACCAATTGGGACACATTGAAAAATTTCTTTGAAGTTGTGTGCACCATGGACACCACCGGCGAATTGGCGCGCTGGTCGGATGAGGATAAAGTCAAGTTCTTTACGGCGATGGACAAAGCGGGATTGGTCAAAAAGGATGAGCACAGCAAGACCGCGCGCGATGAGACATTGCCGCTTGCCCGGCGTGCAATGGCGGCCGATCTAATGATCGCTAAACGGTATGGTGCCAACTATTTTGATAGCATGACGGTCGAAAACCACGAATTTCCGGAGCAGGAGCGCACGCCTGCGGATCAAGAAAATTACGATACCTGGGACAGGGAAACCAATGAGAAGATGAACGCACTGTTTTCCAGCCTGCCGGTGAACGAAACACGGCTGTACAGGGATACGCTGTCCCATTTGACAGAGATTGGGGACTTCCCTGTGGAGTTTATCCGCGATGTGAAGGTGAAAAGCACCTTTGACAAGGAAACCAAACGCTGGACCATTACCGCGATGATTGACAAGGCGCTGTACATGGAAAAAGTCCAACATTATGACAGGATGACCGCGTTTAACGCGGGATACCAGGATGGCGACATGCTTTGTTTTGATTTCTACCTGGATGAGTTTGGACAGTATCTGGGGATGTTGGATTTGTCTTTGGCTCAGGCGCGCGCGAAAATCACCTTACAGGAAGCGCTTCCCTTGGCTGAAAAAGCGCTGATTGTCCGCACGGGTGTGACGCAGGAGACCCTTGATGGCCTCTCGCGGGAAGAGTTCTTTTCCGAGAGCAGCATATACGACACGGCGCAGGGACGGTTCCGCGCGGCTTGCACCTTCATCTATCGGGACCTGCAGGGTTTTGGCGTATTTTTTGTGGATGTGGACGCGGTGACGGGCGAGGTCATTCAGGCAATTGACATGATTGCCTCAGAAAAAATGCGCCAGAAGGAACTGGAATGGCTGGAGGAGGCCAGACAACTGCTGAAGGATGCCGGTGTCAGCAGCGATTTCCTCAACAGCAAGGGCGAGTACTTCTGGGCTTGGACACAGAGTGAGCGCGCAGACTGGTCCAAGCTTGCCCGGCCGATCATGCAAAACTACCTCAAGCGCAACCAGGAATTCGCGGAATATCTGCAGGAGGTGCTTGCCGGCAAATATGACCGGAAAGACTGGGACAATCTGATCAACTTCACGCAATACGACTACGGCATCCCGGATGAGAGGGCAATCTCGATTGAAACAGCACAACAAATCGCGATGACCAGGGCGTTTCAAATGGGCGGAGATGAAAAGAAACTAAACGAGTCGGAGTTGGGCAGTATGTACTATGATGTCACCAACCCTGCGCGTCCGCTGTGGAAGGTGCACTTAAGCGTGCTGTTTAGCGACGCGGATGAAACCCACCCGCATGACCCCTATGAGCCCTGGGGCTACTTCGTCATTATTGACGCGTATACGGGGGAGATTATCGATGCCTATCCCAGAACGGTGAATACACCCATCCGGCAGCTTGTGTGACGGATAGAGAAGGCCAGACACCCGGGGGCGCCATCACGGCGCCCCCTTTTTTTGCGCTTATGGTACAATGGCGGGGAGTTTGATGATACACAGGAGGCAGAAGATGAACATCGTGATGCTGGAGCCGCTGCAGGTACCGCGGGATTATTTGTTTGAGTTGGCAGGCCCGCTTAAAATAGCCGGGCATACCTTCATCCCTTGTACGACACCGCTGGAAACGGAGGAGAAAAAGACCCGCATCCGGGAGGCGGATATCCTGATCATCGCCAACAGCCCCCTGGGCGCGGACTTGCTGCGCGAGAGCCGGCGGCTGTCCTATATCTCTGTCGCCTTTACGGGCACGGACCACCTAGACCGCGCCACCTGCCGGGAAATGGGCATCCGCGTAAGCAACGCCAGCGGTTATTCCACGCTGGATGTGGCGGAATTGACCGTGGGCATGATGATCTCCCTGCTGCGCGGCGTGCAGGCGGCCGACGCGCGTACACGGGCAGGCGGCATTAAGGAGGGCCTGCCGGCGCAGCGTCTGCACGGCAAAACGGTGGGCATCCTGGGCACGGGGGCCATTGGCCTGCGGGTGGCGGAATTGCTCAAGGCCTTTGGCTGCCGCGTCATCGCGCACAGCCGCACGCATAGCGCGCGGACGGAAAACCTGGGCATCACCTATGTGCCGCTGGACAACCTGCTTACGGAAAGCGATATCCTCACCCTGCACACACCCTTGACGGAGCAGACCCGGCATATGATTTCCCGGGAGCGCCTGGCCATGATGAAACAGGGCGCCTACCTGATTAACTGCGCCCGGGGTCCTGTGGTTGATACCGCTGCCTTGGCGGACGCGCTCAACAGCGGCCATTTGGCAGGCGCCGCCATTGACGTGTTTGATACGGAGCCGCCGCTGCCGGGGGACAACCCGCTGCTTGACGCCAAAAACACGCTGCTCACCCCGCATATTGCCTATTACACGGCGGAATCCATGAAGGACAGGGCGATCATCGTCTTTGACAATATCACAAAATATTTAAATGGCACGATTGTCAGAGAAATAACATTAGATTAATAGGTAACTCATCCCATACCAAAAGTTTCAGGGGAGGGGTAAAGGGGAGGGGTAAAGGGGCGGGGCGCTTTTCAAAGCGCCCCTCCCCTTAGGTCGTCAAAAAACTATGTTTTTTGACGAAAAGGAACGGGGGGCATGTTTGCTTGTTCGCAAGCTCACGGTCAGCAAACATGCGCGGAAAGCATTGCTGCGCAATGCGCCCCGCCCGCCCGGCAGAGCCGGGCGAGACGATTTATGTCAGAGGGCTATGCCCTCTGAAACTCCCTTAATCTAAATATCCACCTTCAAGCCATGCCCGACTTCCTGGGACTTGAAAAGGGCGTCAATGACGCGCATGACGCGCAGGGCTTCCTCGGGCTTTACGATCAGTTCGGCGCCGCTGTCCAGCACGTCCACAATGTTCATGTAGTACTCTGTCCAGTCGGCCTTGACCTCGGGCAGGGGCAATTCCTCGGTGGTGTGCTTGGGCCGGGGCGCCATGGTGCGGGTGGGGCCGGCTTCGGTGTAGACGATGTCATCCGCCCAGGTGAGCTCGCCATCCGGGCGCAGCTTGACGATTTTGCCCTTGCAGGACCAGTCGTCAATCTGCAGGGTGCCGCCGGTGCCGGAGACATGCCAGCGCGGGTGGGGGATGAAGCAGTTGGTGGCCATCTCCAGCATTACGGAGACGCCGGACTCAAAGCGCAGCATCAGCTTGATGTTGTCATCCACCTCGGAGCCGTACAGCTGGAAGAGGTGCGCGTTGACGGACACCACCTTCTCCGGGAAGAGCTGCATCACCTGGTCAATTAGGTGCACGCCCCAGTCCAGCAGCATGCCGCCGCCGTTTTGTTTGTGGCCGCGCCAGCCGTGCATGGCGCCGCGGGAGCCCTGCACGCGGGATTCCACAAAATAGGGCATGCCGATGATGCCGTCCTCAATGGCTTTTTTGACGATGAGGAAATCGCGGTCCCAGCGGCGGTTCTGGTGGATGGAGAACAGCTTGCCTGTCTTCTTGGCCACCTTCATGATGTCGACCAACTCGTCGGCGTTGAGGGTGACGGGCTTTTCGCAGACCACGTGCTTGCCGGCCTTGAGGCAGTCAATGGCCAGCTGGCGGTGGAAGTCATTGGGGGTGATGATGCCCACCAGGTCCACCGTGCTGTCATCCAGCAGCTCCTGCAGGCTGGTGTACACGCGCAGCCCGTTGTCCCGCGCCTTCTGGTTGGCCTCCTCGCGCACGTCCAGCGCGCCAACCACCTCAATTTGCGGGATCTTCTCTTTGATGTTGGTATGATGCCACCCGGCCATGCCGCCGTAGCCAATCAGTGCCATGCGATGCGTTTTCAATACGATATCCCCCTCAAGGTTGTTGAATACGAAACGCACTCTTTAATGCTTCCATGAATCGGTCTTTTTGCGCCTCTGCGTCGTCGAAATCAGTTGGCGTAGACTGCGACTACGCCTCCTTCCTTCGACTTAGCAGAGCCATCAAAAATCCTCGATCCATGAGTGCATTAACTCGTGTGTTTAGTATAACACCATCATACTGAGGATTCCCGGGAAGGTCAATCGTTTTCGTTCTTCGTAAGGCGCATGTGCGCCGGCATGGGATGGCCGTGCAGCCCCCTGATGCGCCCTTGACAAGCCATTGTTTATTTTTTATAGTAGTTGCGCGCGCAATCATTGCGCGCGCAAGGAGATGAGTGTATGCCCATAATTACCAGAGAGCTAAATGTACTGGCCCGCTGCGGCAACCAGTTCCGCGGGGAGCGGTTGAAGGCGCTGTCGCTGACCGCGCCCCAGGCGCCCTATATCCTGCATATCTGCGCGCGCCCCGGCCGCTCGCAGGAGGAGTTGGCCGCGGCTCTGCACGTGAACCCCAGCAACGCGGCGCGGCAGCTGGCCCGGCTGTGCGAGCTGGGCTTTATCACTAGGGAGGCCCACCCCCATGACAAGCGGCAACTGGCGGTTTACCCCACCCAAAAGGCGCAGGACGCCTTCCCGCTTGTGCGCGGGGTGAACGCCCAGTGGCATGATTATTTAACGGCCGAAATGACGGAGGAGGAAAAGGCGCAGCTGGAGGTCTTGCTGGAAAAACTGCGCCGCCGCGCGGTCCTTTGGGATGAAACGCGGGGGGATCTGCCATGAAAAAGGTGATGTCCTATCTGATGCCCTACCGCCTGTTGCTGTCCTGGACGCTGTTTGTCAAGTTTATCGCGTCCATTCTGGATTTGTTTATCCCCTTTATACTGGCTATTATCCTGGATGACATCGTGCCGCAAAAGGAGCCCCGCCTGGTCTATCTGTGGGGCGGGCTGATGGCGCTGTGTGCGGCCGCCTCCGTTGTGTCCAACATCTATGCCAACCGCCTGGCGGCCACCACCTCCAGCCGGGTGACGCGCAGCCTGCGGCATGATCTGTTTTCGCGCCTGATTTACCTGTCCATGGCGCAGTTTGACCAGGTCAGCCTGTCCTCCGCCGTCTCCAGACTGACGACGGACACCTACAACATCAACATCTTCTTAAACCGCACGCAGCGCATGGGGGTGCGCGCGCCCATCCTGTTGGTGGGCGGCCTGGTGATGACCAGCATCCTGGATGTGCGCATGATGCTGGTGCTGCTGTTGACCGTGCCCTTGATTGGGCTGATTGTGTATTTTGTCACCAAGAAATCCGTGCCCCTGTATGACAAGCAGCAAACGGTGCTGGACAAGCTGGTGCGCGTGCTGCAGGAAAACATCGTGGGCGTGCGCGTGATTAAGGCGCTGTCCAAAACAGATTACGAGAAGGACCGCTTTGATCAGGTCAGCGGCAAGCTGGCCGATGTATCCCGCCAGGCGGGCAGCGTCGTGGCGCTCAGCAACCCGCTTAGCTCCATCACCTTAAACCTGGGGCTGTCCCTGTGCGTGCTGCTGGGCGCCTACCTGGTCAACAGCGGGCTGTCCCGCCCGGGCAGCATCATCGCCTTCATGCACTATTTCACCATCATTTCCCATGCCATGTTCGGCATCACGCGCATCTTTATCATGTCCAGCAAAGGCATCGCCTCCGCCCGGCGGATAGAGGCCATCCTGGAGATGGAGGAGGAGCAGGGGCAGATTTCCGCCCAGCCCGAGGACAGCCCCTACCATGTTGCGTTTGACAAGGTGTCCTTCAGCTACAACGGCGTGGAGGACAACCTGCGGGACATCAGCTTTACCTTAAAGCAGGGGGAGACCCTGGGCATCATCGGGGCGACGGGCAGCGGCAAAACCACGCTGACCAACCTATTGCTGCGGCTGTATGACGCGCAAAAGGGCCGCATTTTGATTAACGGGCAGGACATCCGCGCCATCCCCCGGGACACGCTGGCCGTGCGCGTGGGCGTCACCTTCCAGAGTGATTTCATCATGGCGGCCACCATCCGCGACAACATCGCCTTTTTCCGCGATTTGACGGATGAGGAAATCCTGCAGGCGGCCGAAGCCGCCCAGGCCATGGAGTTTATCAACGAGAAGGAAGGCGGGCTGGACTTTGAGGTGGAGTCCCGCGGCAACAACCTCTCCGGCGGGCAAAAGCAGCGCCTGCTTATCGCCCGCGCGCTGGCGGGCAAGCCCAGTTTGCTGATATTGGATGACGCCTCCTCCGCGCTTGATTACCGCACGGACGCCAGCCTGCGAAAGGCGCTGGCAGAGGGCTTCCATGATACCACCAGCATCATCATTGCCCAGCGCGTGTCCTCCATCAAGGGCGCGCACAAGATCCTGATGCTGGAGGACGGCCAGGCCATCGGCTACGGCAGCCATGAGGACCTGATGCGCACCTGTCCGCCCTACCGGGAGATTGCCCTCACGCAAATGGGCGCCATGGGGGAGATGCTGGAGGATGAGGGCCTGGCCCTGGAAGGGAGCGCTGTGTATGAGTAACCAGATGATCCGCGGCGGGCGCTGGAGCCGCAACGACATGCGCGAGGCCAAGCGCGCCCTGCCCACAGCGCGCATGCCCCGGCGGCAGATTATCCAGCGCCTGTGGCGCTACCTGGGCCGCAACCGCGCGCTGATGGTGCTGGCCATCTTCTTAACCCTGCTGTCCAGCTCCATTGGCCTTGTGGGCCCACGGCTGTCCGGCCTGGCCATTGACGCCATCGGGCTTACAGAGGGCCAGGCCGATTTCCCCAAGGTGTTTTTGTATGTGGGGCTGATGGCATTAAGCTACGTAGTGGCAGCAAGCCTGGGCTATATTCTCTCCCGCGTCACCCTGCGCATGACGCGCAACATCATCTACCGCATGCGCAAGGATGTGTTTGACAAGCTGGTCTCCCTGCCCGTCAACTTCTTTGACAAATACCAGGCTGGGGAGATCATCAGCGTGGTCAGCTACGATGTGGACACCGTCAACGAAAGCCTGTCCACCGACTTTTTGCAGATTTTGCAAAGCCTGGTCACCGTCACCGTCTCTTTTGTGATGATGATGAGCATCAAGCCCATCCTCACCCTGGTGTTCCTGGTCACCATCCCGCTGACAGCCCTGTACACCCGCTGGATTACGGGCCGCACCCGGCCGCTCTTCCGCAAGCGCAGCCAGAAGCTGGGCGAGCTGAACGGCTATATGGAGGAGATGATGGGCAGCAAGCGGCCCACCCGCGCCTACGGGCGTGAAAAGCAGGTCATTGAGGGCTTTGATGAGAAGAACGAGGAAGCCGTCGTCGCCTATACCACGGCGGAGTACTACGGCACCATGATTGGCCCCTCTGTCGGCTTCATCAACAATATTTCGCTTACCTTGATTTCCGTCTTCGGCGCGCTGCTGTTCCTGCGCGGCCAGGTAGGGCTGGGCAGCATTTCCTCCTTTGTGCAGTACTCCCGCCGCTTCTCCGGTCCTATCAACGAACTGGCCAGCATCTTTGGCGAGTTGCAAAGCGCCTTCGCGGCGGCGGAGCGCGTGTTCCGCTTAATCGACGCGGAGCCGGAGGCCCAGGACGCCCCGGACGCCACGGTGCTGATGGATGTATCCGGCGATGTGCGGGCGGAGCATGTGGACTTCAGCTACATTGAAGGCGTGCCCGTCATCCGAGACTTCTCCATGCACGCCAAGCCCGGCGCGCTCATTGCCATCGCCGGGCCCACCGGCGCCGGCAAGACCACGCTGGTGAACTTGCTGATGCGCTTTTATGATATTGACGCAGGCAGCATCAAGGTGGACGGTCAGGACATCTACGGCCTCACGCGGTCCAGCCTGCGCGGCGCCTACACCATGGTGCTGCAGGACAGCTGGCTGTTTTATGGCTCCGTCTATGACAACATCGCCTATGCCTGCGAGGACGCCACGCCCGAGCGCGTGGAGGGCGCGGCCCGCGCCGCGATGATCCACAGCTTCATCAAAAAACTGCCCCAGGGCTATGACACCATCATTGGCGATGACGGGGTGAATATCAGTAAGGGCCAAAAGCAGCTGATCACCATCGCCCGCGCCATGTTGTCTGACGCGCGCATGCTGATTTTGGACGAGGCCACCTCCAACGTGGACACGCAGACCGAGCAGCGCATCCAACAGGCCATGCGCCAATTGATGGCGGGCCGCACCGCCTTTGTGATCGCGCACCGCCTGTCCACCATCAAAAGCGCGGACACCATCTTAGTAGTGCGCGACGGCAACATCGTGGAGCAGGGCAAGCATGAGGACCTGATGGCGCAGCAGGGGTATTACGCGTCGCTCTATCACGCGCAGTTTGAGAGTTATTAGGTTCGGCGAAAAAGCCTTTTATGAAACTGGCGTTTGGGCCAATAACTGGTTGAACATATCGTGTAACGCTTGCAAGACTTGTGGTTTTATTTGGGATTCAAACGGCAAGCCAAGGATGACGGCTTTATTGCGTGCACCATTGTAATGATTGGTGTATGAAGAAATCTGATAAGAGAAATATTCTGCAGGATAAATCAAGATGCCTGTTTTATTCTTTGATGTTGAAAATGAACTATAGGCTAGTATTTGATGCAGGTCTGCTCGGTATGCTTCCTGGAGTTTTTCTGATGCTTGTCTTTTGTTGTATAAATGCGACTTATATTTTGCATCAATCACGATGCTGTCAGTTTCTGTCTAGATAAGGGCATCTGGTTCCAAATATCTCATGCCCCAGGCTGGTAAATCACCATAGGCTGAGAACTTTGGATTACTATAAAAACGTGCAGGCATCCTGTTTATCACGCGTTTGAGGATGTATTGCGCATATCGTTCAAATAGTTGAGCGATGTCGATTCGCCAAGCGCTCACCTCCTTGCTCTTTCGGTTTAAGAAGATGTTCCCTTGTGTTTTAAGCTGTTTAATGGATAGTGGGTCCGAAACACGAATGATAAACTTTTGGACAGGAACTGGTTGCACATTGTAGGTTTCTACAGCGAGCGTTTTGATCAAATCCAGCACTTTAAAACGAAAAGATACAGGTGTTGTTGGTTTTGCTAACTCTTCCTTCGCCAGGTCAAACACATACTTGGCCTGTTGCCATTCCAGGTGATGTGTTGATAATTCATTATCTCTTACTGGAAACATCAATTTGTTTTCAGGGAGGTGCTCTTTCAAGATATATTTTTGCCAGTTTGTATTTGACTTTGGAAAGTCATAGATACATTCTCTTGTGCGGAATTTTTGCCAGTTTTCTCTTGATGCTGTTTGAAATGCCTGGATATACTTTATCGCATCATAGTATTGTGGTGGTTGCACTAAAGGACCAGATGCTAAGGGCATGGAATTAAGATAGTCGGGCTCAATTTGTTCATCGAGCAACGTGAGCAGTTGGGTCATTTCTAAGAAGCGGTAACGTTCTTTAGCAAAACGTGGATAAACTAAAAGGTCGCCGATTTGCTTGCCATTAACAGGAGACCGCAAAGGAATAGCCCCAATATACTTGTTCGTCTCAAAGGATAATTCTACATCAGGATCAATCCCCAATATGGATGCGTGTACATCAAGAAATGCAAGCGTTTCATGATTGTAGTGAATGAACTTATGCAGATATTGACTGAAAACGCGTTTATCCGCTCCTTTAAACACATCATAAAGGACGTTCGCTTTCAGCGTGGGCAGTTCATTTGACAAACAAGGAGCATCAAAGAAGATATCCATATTTAACGGAAGATGGATTCATTAATGCTGCGATGGAAAAAATCATTGAATTCATCCTGGCTTGCTGAAAGAAGTCCCTCAACCAAATATTCTTTAACAAGAGGTAACACTTCATAGCGAAGCCGTTGTTTCATCTCGTCCTCATTGTGGGCTAAGAAATAGCCCTGCCCAGGTTGTAGGTTCAATTCCTCGTCACTGGCGTATTGTTCAAAAATCTGTTCAATTCTATCAAAATATTCTTTGAAGAACATCAAGCCATTGCTGGGCGTGATGGCTTTTGGCCAAAGCGTATACCACGCAAAACGCCGTCTGAGTGCAAAATCGACCACCGCAAGGCTTCGGTCTGCGGTGTTCATGGTGGCGACAACATAAAGATTTTCAGGCAATTTATCCAAGGAGAGGGTATCTGTTACTGCGATTTGCACATTGGATGAATCCATTTGGTATTCAAACAGATAAAACACCGGCCCCAACACATTGGACAGGTTTGCCCTGTTGATTTCATCAATAATGAGCACCACTTTTTCATTGGTATGTTTTTGGGCATATTTAATCGATTGCACAAGCGCGCCATCAATTGATTCGTAGATCAATTCTGATGAATTAAGTTTCGGGCGCAATCCTTGGACGAACTCTGCATAGGATGTCTCCGCATGAAACTGTGAAAAAAAGACTTTTGCATGGAGTTTGTCAGCCATTCGTTTTGCTAGCCTGGTTTTGCCTGTACCAGGAGGACCTTGTAAAACCACATATTTTCTTTCTGTTAAGAGTACGCACACATTTTCTTCATCGTTGCTGTCTTTTTGTGTGGTCTGTGCTGCAGCGATGCTATCAGAAATTGCTTTCCTTCTCGTGTTGTTCGAGCCCCATTCACGGATATCGGCATATAGTGCAAGAAAGCCTTTTATTTTTCGCGCACCTTCTTCGCTATAAGGATTTACAATTTCGCACGCTGATAAAACGGTCTTGTATCTGTTGATTGCAGTTTTTAAGTGTGGCGCACTTTCATAAAAATCATTCGGAATTCGTTTTTCAATATCGCGAAAATCAGATTTAATAAACCCTTTATCTGTGACGAGACGTTGATATCGTCTCCGGATACCAGGCTGGGAAGCAAGCTCATAATCATTGTTAAATCCAAGGGAGCCAACACCTAAGGCAACAAGCCATTCTCTTTCATTGTTATCAGGGAAAACAACAAGCGAAAAATCATGGTAGGGACCACTTCGTGCTTCTGTTGGTTCAACATATCCAAAGAAAGCACCACCTGTTTCGAATGCATCCTCAGCAATATTCATGCGCCAATGGCAGTTTTTACCATCGGGCAAGGCTCCAAATGATTCTGCCCACGCTTTAAATGTTTCGATAAACTCTAACAATGATCTGCCCGCCTTTATTTAATTTCTTGCTCGATACTGTCAAAATAACGAGATTCAAAAAACTGTCCCAAGGTGATATCCAATCCGTCGCAGATTTTTTTGATGGAGATGACGCTGGGATTTTTACTTTTGTTGTTCAGAATGCTATAGATTGTTGACGGCGAAATACCGGCTTGATTGGCGAGTGCATTGATCGACAAACCATGCTGTTCACACAGTTCAATAATTCGGTTGGCAATTGCTTGTTTTGTATCCAAACCGCACCTCGTTTTCGATATGTCCCACACGATTGTAGCAAGATGAAGGTCAAATTGTGTGGGATGTGTCGTAAACGAGATGGAATAATCACCGCAGATACATCGCAAGCGTCTTGATGAACCCTTATTCTATTTAATTATGATGATAAATACCTAAATCAGAGCAACGAGATTGAAGAGATGGTTTAATACCCCCCCTCCTCCCGCCACACCTTGTTCATCAGCTCGTACCGCGCAAGCGGCAGGCCGGTGTACACGCAGTTGGAGGTGGAGAAGATATAGCCGTATCCGGGCATGCCATCGCGCAGGGAGCGGCGCACATCCGCAATCAGCTCCTCCTCGGTGCCGGTTTGCATCAGGCCGCAGTTCACATTGCCAATCAGGCACACCTTGTCGCCCGCCAGACGCTTTACCTCCGCCAGATCCACCCCGCCCTGTGGGTCCAGGGAGTGCAGCGCGTGGGGCTTGCAGTCCACCATCATGTCCAGTATCGGCATGATGTTGCCGTCGGAATGCTTGATGGTAAAGTAGCCCAGGGCACGGTAGTGGGCGATGATCTCCTTTAAATAGGGCTGGATGAACTCCGCGAACTGATCGCGGGTAAAGAAGGGGTTCACATTGAAGCAATAGTCCGAGCACAATGCGAAGCCGTCCAGCAGCCCGGGGTGGCGGGCCAAGGTCTCCGAAAGCTGCATGGAGCGGCCCATGTTGCGCCGCGTCTGCTCGTGCAGCGCCTCCGGCTCCTCATACATCTGCGCGGCAAAATCCATCATGTGGTCGCCGTCGGGGATGGAGAAGGTGGGGTCGCCGTGCATCATCAAAAAGTACTGGTCGCCGGACAATTCGCGAATGGTGCGCAAAATCTCCACCACGGGGTTGTCATCCTTGCCCCACAGCTTGCTTGGGTTGGGGTTGGGGTGGACAAAGATGGCGCTGTGGTTGTACTTCTCGGCGATTTCGATATAGCTGCGCGCCATGTCCAGCATCTGCAGGCGCTGCTCCGCCCGGCTCATCTGGTCCCACTGCTCATAGTGGCGGTGGGAGGGATGCACCCGGCCAATGCTTTCCATCGTCAAAAAGAACACCAGCTCAAAATGCGGCACAAGGCCGGTGAGGGGCTCGCGCCTTAAGGCTTTGATGAACCGCTCCTTATGTGTCATAAAACTGCCCGCCTTTTATGCTTTCTTGCCTGATTCTACCTGATAAAAGGGCAGCAGCGCAAGCGGCAGCGCCTTGCGGCTGTGGGTATAGTAAGTGTATAGAGGGGAATCAATGGCGAAGGAGGAGAAGTGATGAAACCGCTGCTGATTGCCTATGCCGGCAACAAGGGCATCCGCATGATGACAAGGGAGGACGCGCGGCGCTTAAGCCACATCAACCTGGCCTTTGGCGTGCTAGAAGACGGGCTGCTGAGCCTAAAACACTTAAACATCTGGGATGAACTGCCCAGGATACGCGGATGGAACCCGGAGATCAAATGTGTCCTGTCCGTTGGCGGCTGGGGCGCGGGCGGGTTTTCACAGATGGCTAAAACATCAGGGGGGCGGCGCGCCTTCGCCATATCCTGCCAGAAGGCCATGGATGCGCACGGCTTGGACGGCATCGATATAGATTGGGAGTACCCCTGCTCCTCATCCGCGGGCATTGACGCCAGCCCGGATGACAAGGAGAACTTCACCCGCCTGATGCACGAACTGCGCGCCGCCCTGGGTGGGCGGATTGTCTCCATCGCGGCGGGTGCCGGAGGGGATTATGTGCGCAACACGCAGATGGATCTGGTGAGTGAGGCCTGCGACTACATCCAGCTGATGACCTACGACATGCGCGCGGGCGATACCCATCAAGCGGGGCATCATACGGGGCTTTATGCCTCCATGGGGGATGAGAGCGGGATGACGGTCCAGCGCGCGGCGGCGCTCTTTCACCAGGCTGGCGTGCCCAAACACAAACTTGTCATTGGCGGCGCGTTTTACTCCAGGCGCTGGGAGGGGGTGCCCAAGACCCGCAAAGGCCTGTTGCAGCAATCAGAAAGCACTGGCAACTACGGCCCGGACTACGACACCCTGCTAATGGATTACATCGATAAAAACGGCTGGACGCGTTACTGGGATCAGGACGCGCAGGCGCCCTTCCTGTTTAACGGCCGCAGCTTCATCAGCTACGACGATCAGCAGTCCCTGACCCAAAAGTGCCGCTACTTGAAAGACGAAGGCCTGGGGGGCATCATGTACTGGGAACACAGCAGCGACAGCACCCACACGCTGCTTGCGGCAATGGCCGGGGAGCTGGGGCGGGGATAGCGGCGGGCTTAATCAAACAACAGGCTGAGGACGGGATGAATGTACAACACGCGACCACACAGCAAGAGAGGGGACAAGATGAAAATCGCTTATACAGGATGGACCTGGCTGGTGAACCACCAGGACAACCATGTTTGGGAGTTTGAACAGTTTTTGAAGGAAGTCAGCGACCTGGGCTATGAGCAGGTGGAGAATTTTGCCTTCATCATGGACTATTTTGAAGGGGATGCCGGCCGCGTGAAGGCCATGCTGGACAAATACCAGCTGACCATGGCCAACCTGTACCAGCATTTTTCTGAAGATGAGGAGAAGGACCTTCAGAACACCGAAAAGTTCATCGGCTTTATGAAGGGGATTGGTGCCAAGTACCTGAACCTGCAGGCCGTGATGTGGAACGACGCGCCACTAAAGCGCCCCATGGACAAGGAGCGCATCCTGCGCTACGCAGCGCTGAGCAACAAGGTGGGGCAGCTGTGCAAACAGGCCGGCATCGTTGCCTGCTTCCATCCCCATGCCCAAACGGCAGTCTATACACAAGAGGAGATCCAGCTTTTCCTGGACAACACGGACCCCAAGCTGGTCAGCCTGTGTCTGGACACCGCCCACACTGCCATCGCCGGGATGGACGTGGTCAAGGCCTTCCGCCGCTGGATAAACCGCATTGCCTATGTCCATTTGAAGGATGTGGATCCGGTCCTGGAAAAATTCAGCAACCCCATGCAAGCCTTCTGTGAACTTGGCATTGGCACTGTGGACTTCCGCGGCGTACACAAGGTTTTGAAGGAAAACGGCTATGACGGCGTGCTGTGTGTGGAGTTGGACCACCGCCCGGTGTGCAACTACAAGTCCGCCATGATTTCCCGCCAGTACCTGCACAACGCGCTGGGGCTTTGATGCATCAATAAGGCAAGTCAAAAAAGAGGCTGCGGCAGTTTTCACTTTGCCGCAGCCCCTTTTGAAACCAGCGCGCGATTAGCCTTTCACCGCACCAATCATGACGCCCTTGGCGAAATATTTTTGAATAAAGGGATAGACCATCAAAATGGGGGTAATCGTCACGATGACGGCTGCCATTTTCAGCGAGTCCGTCGTGGTGGTGTTGGCTTCCGCTGCGATGAGCTGCCCCACGGAAGAGATTTCTTCTGAGGACTTCATCGCCTTGTTCAGCATGGACTGCAGCACCGTCTGTACAGGCCACAGCTTATTGCTGCGCTGGTAGAAGGCGCCGGAGAACCAGTCGTTCCAGTGGTTGACAGCGCAGTACAGGCCGATGACCGCGATGATGGGCTTGGACAGCGGCAAAATAATCTGTGTGTAGATGCGCACCCAGCCGCAGCCGTCCAGCTTGGCTGATTCAATGAGGCTGTCGGGCACACCATCATAGAAGGTACGTATCATAAACAGATAGTAAGCCCCGATGGCGCCTGGGAAAATATAGATCCAGAACGTGTTGATCAAGCCCAATCGGTTGTACTGGATGTAGGTGGGGATCAGCCCGCCGCCAAACAGCATGGTCAGCGCAATCGCCATGGAGAAGAAGTTGCGTCCCGGCAGCGTCTTGATGTGCAGCACATAGGCGGACATGGTCATCAGCCACAGGCTCAGCAGCGTGCCCAGGAAGGTACGGGATACGGTGATCTTGTATGCGCTGACAATCTTGCCGTCCTTAAACACGGCCTTGAAGTTGTCCAGCGTAGGGATGCGCGGCCACAGGAACACGCCGCCCCGCGCAGCATCCCGGCCGTCGTTGAAGGCGAGCGCGAAGATGTTGATAAACGGCAGGAGGATTGTCAGGCAAAACAAGGTGACCAGGATGACAATCACCACCTGTACAAGGGTATCAGCCAGGTCATCCTTCACTTTGTTTGACTTGGTGAGCACGAGTGGCTTTCGCATGTTATACCTCCATCCTGATCGGGTGTTGGGGGCTCCCCTGGGCGGATGATGCCGCCCAGGGGATTAAGAATCATCAGTAGAAGTTAATCAGGTTCGGGTTTTCGGCGTATTTCTCTTCCACCAGTTTCTCAAACTTCTCAATGCCTGCGTGCTTGAGCTGCTCGCGGAAGGATTCGATAATCTCCTTCACCTTGGCGTCGCTCTCCGCAAAGGCGGCCTGCACCAGGGTTTCGTTGTAGTTAAGCAGGTTCATGGCGTTGTTGACGTCTTCCAGGTCGGTTAAGAAGGCCTTGGCCGGCAGACCGGGCACCAGGTGGTACTCACGCGTGTACTCCTCCGCCAACTTGACGGAGCGTTCAAAGGTGCTGCCGCTGGAGGCGCCGGGCCGTGCTTCGCCAAAGTAGGCTTCGTTCTGCCGGTCGGTCAGGATGAACTCCAGCCCATAAACGCCGGAGCCGTCAAAGGATGCGCCGTATTTGTCGCACAGCGTCTTGCTGTCGCCCCGGTCCATGGCTTCCTGGACTTCGGGCTTTAATTTTGGCTTGCCGTCCACCATGTCATAGCTGACGCCCTCGACGCCGTACAGGCACAGCAGCTGTCCTTCCTCGCTGGACAGGTAGTCCATCAGCTTAAAGACCTCTTCAGGGTTTTCGGTGCTGGCGGGGATGGCCCACTGGCCGCGGCCGCCCTTGCCGGACGTAATCTTACGGGTGTCACCCTTGTAGTTGGCGATGGGTCCCAGCGGAATCCAGTCATCCGACCCGTAGATAATCTCCTTGTAGGAGTGCACGTCCGCGATAATCGCGATGCTCTTGTTGGCGTACAACTCGCCCGCGCGGGTCTCGTCGATGGTGAAGAACTCCTTGTGCATGAGGCCTTCGGCCAAGGCTTTGCGCAGCCAGTCCACCTTCTTGTACACCCAGTCGGTCTCGGCTTCATGCAGCACCTTGCCGTCCTCGGTGATGTTGTAGTCGCCCGAGACGCCCCAGAACAGGTCGTTGATCACATACTGCAGCGCGTCCGCAGAACCGCCCCAGAATTTGGGCCCAAGCGGGGTCACCGGGTTGCCGCTGACATCCTTGTATTCCTTGGCCTTGATGTCCTGCAGCAGCTTGAAGAGTTGCTCTGAGGTATTGATGGTTTTGACATCAATGCCCAGGTCTTCCGCAATGGCGCGCTGGATGTACATGCCGCCGATGTATTCCTCGGCCGGGTTCCAGATGGTGGAGGTGTCCACCGCGTCGATGTTCATGTGCAGGAAATGAACCTGTCCGTCAAAATCCTTGCGCCAGACAATGTTATCATAGGTGTCTGCGGGCAGATATTCCTTGTCCATGTACTTTGAATATACCTTGGACTCAATGATGAAGGGGGCAAGGTCCGCAAACATGCCGTCGCGCGCAGCCTTCAGCAGAATCGGGAATTCTGGGCGCGTGGAGTTGTTGAGGTAGCTGACAATCATGTCCGGCAGGTTGCCGGTGGCAAGCTGCGTGGCCATGACGTAGCGGTCTTTCTCGCCTTCGGTGTACAGGAATTCAATTTTCATTCCGGTGCGGCGCGCAAGCTCCTGCATCACGGGGGTGTTGAGTTGGTCTTCCGGCAGCGCGTAGCCGATATCATCTACATAGGCTTGGATCTGTACCACGCGGTCGGCGATCCAGGTGTCCGGCTTTTCCTCCGCCATCACCGTCAGACTGCTCATGATGCTGGTGAGCATCACAATACATAGCAAGAGAGCCAATCGTTTTGTCCTGGTCATAATAATCGTTCCTTCCTCCTTATTTTCAAGCAGCCGCCATCGCGGCTGTCTGTTACCAAATACCAACCTCGGTGATGCGCTTTGAGATTTTGTTGCTCAGCATCACCAAAATCAACCCGACTACGCCCTGGATTAAGCCAATGGCAGTTGCGTAGCCAAACTGCCCGCCCGAGATGCCTGTGCGCACCACATAGACGTCCAGGGTGTCCGCGATCTCCATATTGCCGGGCGTGCGCAACAGGTAGATCTGGTCAAAGCCGCTGGACAGCAATCCGCCTACGCCCAGGATAAACAGCACACCAATGGTGCTGCGGATGCCGGGCAGGGTGATGTGCCACATGCGCTTGAGCTTGCCGCAGCCATCAATTTGCGAGGCTTCGTACAGCGCTGGATCCACCCCCGACATCGCTGCCAAAAAGATGATGGAGTCCCAACCCATGTTCTTCCACAGGTCAAGCAAAAAGAGTATTGGCAGGAAATACTTTTTCTCCATTAAATAGAAGGTGGAACTATCCCCGCCCAGGGCGCCGATTAACTGGTTGATGGCGCCGGTGTTGGGGGCCAGCATCCGCTGCAGCATGGTGATGATGATGACGGAGGACATGAAGTGCGGCAGGTAGGAGACCGTCTGGCTGATCTTTTTAAACCGCGCGTTGCGCAATTCGTTAATCATTAATGCCAGGATGATCGCAAAGGGAAACTCCAGCACGCATTTCATGAAGCCGATGATCAGCGTATTGCGGATTAAGCGCTGCGCATCATAGCTGTTAAAGAACATTTTAAAGTAGTCAAAGCCAACCCAGGGGCTGCCCCAAATACCCTTCCTGAACGAGAAATCCTTAAACGCAAGCACAATGCCCGCCATGGGTATGTAGTTGAACAGGATGAAGTACACCACGCAGGGTATGAACATGATGTACAGCGCACCATGCAACCAGATGCGCCTGCCCAATAGCGCCGCCGTGCTTCGCTTTTGATTTTTTACGATGCTGGACATGTACTACTCCCTCCGTGTCTCGGTTTGAAAAAGGAGAATGGATATTTGATTCCAAAGATAATTGTGTTGTAAGTTTAGCAGATGTTTTTGAAAGCGCAATGGTGGAACTGGTGACCACTTGTGTGAGGTGACGGGTTGCAGCCCGCCTTGACGGGCTCATACCGCCCGGGCATAATATGGCGCGGGTAGAGGAGGTGGCGCAGATGGCACAAGCACTGCAATTTGATCAGTCAGGGGTGTTCCGCATCCTGCAGTTGACTGATTTGCACTATGAGGATGGGGGCAAGGCCGATCAGAAGATGCTGCGGGTGGTGAACGACCTGCTGGTGTGGGAGCAGCCGCATCTGGTGGTGTTAACGGGTGACTTTAATACCAATGCGCGCAGTGAGCATACGATGGCGGAAGCCTTACGGCCTATCATCGATGCCGGTGTGCCGTTTTGCTATGTCTTTGGCAATCACGATCCCGAATATGGCGCGCGCCATCCTGCCCTGGTGCGGGCGCTGAGCGCGCTGCCCGGGTGCATCAACCCGCCCAGCGCGCATGGCGTGCCCGGCTACTCCAACTTTGTGTTAAAGGTAGGGGGTTCGCAAGCGCCCTGGCTGCTTGTGGGGCTGGACAGCGGCATGTATAACGAAGACCCGCGCGTGGGCGGCTATGATTACATCAAGCCCGCCCAGACGGCCTGGGCCGTCCAGCAGCTGCAGAACCATGCCGCCGTCAACCAGCATTATGGGGCGCTGTGCTTCCTGCATATTCCGCTGCCAGAGTATGAAAGCGCCTTCAACCAGGGACGGGTAATCGGCAGCAAGCTGGAGGACGTATGCTGCCCGGAGCAAAACAGCGGCTTGTTTTCCGCGCTGCTGTCGCAGGGCCATACCCAAGGCATTTTTGCGGGGCACGATCACCTGAATGACTTCTGCGCGGATTTGCATGGCATCGCGCTGTGCTATGGCCGCGCGGGTGGTTACAGCACCTATGGCCGCAGCGGCTTTAGAAAGGGCGGGCGGATGATTTTGCTGCGAAAGACACAGGTGGACAGCTTTGAAACATGGATTCGCCTGTCCGATGGCAGCATCAAGGATCACGTGGCCTTAAGCGCGCTGCGCTCCTAAGCGGACGCAGCGGGGCAGGGCAGCGTGCATCCCCCGCCCTGTCCGATTTTGCACGGTCTAATGTACGGGCAAAAACACACTTAAAAGCGCTTCCAAACATCTCTCCCGAGCTAAACGAAAAGACGAAATCCCTTGAGAAATCAAGGGATTTCGTTGGTGCGCCTTCACGGACTCGAACCGGGGACACCCTGATTAAGAGTCAGGTGCTCTACCAACTGAGCTAAAGGCGCGTGTGGAGCGGGTGATGGGAATCGAACCCACGTGACCAGCTTGGAAGGCTGGAGCTCTGCCATTGAGCTACACCCGCAGGGCTTCTCGTTCACCGGGGTACAGTTGAGGCCAGGCTAGCACTGGATGTTCCGAATCTGGCATCCAGCCCCGCCGGTTGAAAGCCTGCTTTCAACCGAGAGGAGGAATCCTGGAGCGCAGGCCTCCGACGTCCGCAGGATGTCGGAAACGGAGCGTAAGGCATTCCGACGAGGCGGGCTTGACCCGGCGGCGAACACAGCGCAGCCAATTCCGACGTGGAGCGGTAGACGAGACTCGGACTCGCGACCTCAACCTTGGCAAGGTTGCGCTCTACCAACTGAGCTACTACCGCAGATTGCACGTTGACGTGATTGGTGCGGACGAAGAGACTTGAACTCCCACGCCGTAAGGCACTAGATCCTAAGTCTAGCGCGTCTGCCATTCCGCCACGTCCGCGTTTTGCCCCAAAATGCATTGTTTTCAAGGCCAGCACATTGTAACACCACAACCGGTAACTGTCAATTCTAAAATTTATGCGTTTTCCGGATTTTCCAGATTAGTAAATTCACAGAGTAACTTCCACAGTGGACGTTGCGGTGGAAGTTAGTAGGAGACGAAATTGCTGGTGGAGTTTAGTCTGAGAAGAAAAGGAGCTCAGAC
>JAAYFC010000039.1 GCA_012728435.1 Clostridiales bacterium
AACCATCGGGCAGATTGCCCGCGCCTGCTATGAGTCCCTGGCCCTGAAATACCGCTATACCATTGAGCGCATGGGTAAAATGAGGGGGAAGCCCGTTTCAAGCCTGAACATCACGGGCGGCGGCATCCAGAATAACCTGCTAAACCAAATGGCTGCTGACAGCACCGGGCTGCCCGTCACCGCAGGCCCCATAGAGGGCGCGGCCATGGGCAACGCGCTGATGCAGGCCATGGCGCTGGGGGAGATTGCGAACATGGCGGAGTTACGTCAGGTGGTGCGCGCCAGTGTACAACCCCGCGTGTACCTGCCCCGCCGCACCCAGGCCTGGGAGGACGCCTATGGCAAACTGCTGGACCTGTTATCAACAACAATTGAGAAATGAGGAAATAACATGACGTATGACCTGGTAATCATTGGCGGCGGGCCCGCCGGCTACTTAGCCGCTGAGCGCGCGGGCAAAGCAGGGCTGAAGGTGGCCCTGGTGGAGGAGAACAGCCTGGGCGGTGTGTGCTTAAACGAGGGCTGCATCCCCACCAAGACCCTGCTGTATTCCGCCAAGCTGCATGACGGTGTGTCCACAGGCGCGCGCTACGGCGTTACCGCAAGCGAGCTCACCATTGACCACGAAACGGTCCTCCGCCGCAAGGATAAGGTGGTGCGCACGCTGGTCGCCGGTGTGAAGGCGCAGATGCGCCAAAAGCAGGTGGATGTGGTGATGTCGCGCGGCCTCATCACGGGCAAAACGGACGCGGGCTTTACGGTCAAGGCAGGGGAGCAGTCGCTTACCGGGAAACGCCTGTTAATCGCCGCCGGCTCCGTCCCGGCCATCCCGCCCATCCCGGGGCTTTTGGAGGGGCTTGCGCGCGGCTTTGTCCTTACCAGCCGGGAAATCCTGGACAAAAAGGAGCTGCCCCGGACGCTTTGCGTCATTGGCGGCGGGGTGATTGGACTGGAGTTGGCCAGCTATTTTTGCTCCCTGGGTGTGAAGGTGAGCGTGATAGAGATGCAAGACCACATCGCGGGCGAGAACGACCAGGAACTGGTCTCCCTCCTTTTAGCCGAGATGGAAAAGCGCGGTATCGCCTTTTATCTGAGCAGCACCGTGACACAGGTTACGGATGACGGCGTGCGCTTTCATAAGGACGGTGAGGAGCAGCAGGTCACCGCCGACAGCGTGCTGCTCTCCATCGGCCGGCGCGCAAACACAAAGGACATCGGCCTGGAAAGCATCGGCATTGCCACAACGCGTCAGGGCATCGTCGTGGATGAGCAGATGCGCACCAATGTGCCGGATGTTTACGCCGCGGGCGATGTGACGGGCCATTCCATGCTGGCGCACACCGCCTACCGCGAGGGCGAGGTCGCCGTCAATCACATGCTGGGCCTGGAGGACAAGATGCGCTATGATGCCATCCCGGCGGTGATTTACACCAACCCGGAATTGGCCAGTGTAGGCCATACGGAGGAAAGCGCAAAGCAGGCCGGGCTTTCCTTTGATGTGGTCAAGCTGCCCATGCGCTTTTCCGGCCGCTATCTGGCCGAGAACGAGGGGGGCAACGGCCAGATGAAACTGGTGGTGGAACAGGGCAGCCGCAAGCTGCTGGGGATGGCAGCCCTGGCCAACTATGCCAGCGAGTTCATTGTCACAGCAGGCAGCTTTATTGAGCTGGGCCTTACCCTTGAGCAAATCAAGAAGATCGTCTTCCCCCACCCCACGGTGGCAGAGATCATCCGCGAGGCGGTGTTTGCGGTGGATTGACAAACCAGGCCCTTCCCTATATTTAAGAAGAAAGGCTGCCTGAAGGCTGAAGCCCTGGCTACACGCTGTGATGTGGCCACAGGACTGCATAGGGCGGCCGCGACAAACCCAGATGAAGGAGGAGAACAAATGAAAAAACTGTTTGCGCTGTGCATGGCCCTGCTGCTGTTGGTGCCCGCCCTGGCCCTGGCGGAGGGGAAGCTCACCATCACCCAGGACAGCCTGATTATGCTTACGGACATCTCTGGCTGGTATTTTGCCCGGGTGGAGAACACCGGGGACGCCCCGGCGCTCCTGGAAGCCGGCGCCCTGACCTTTTTTGGCGAAGACGGGGCGGAAGTGCACAAAATCGATTATATCTCTACCAACCTGGGCAATGTGGAGCTGAAGCCCGGGCAGTACGCCTATATCAGTCGGATGCTGTGGGAGGATCCTTTAAAGGACGTCAAGGTGGCCAAGCACAGCTTTGTGTTCGCAGACACGCCGTATGGAACCCCTGTCAAGACCATCCCGGGCGAGGTCAAGCTGCAGCTTAAGGCGCTGGGCGACTCCGAGAACAACGCGTTTGTCACCTTCACCAACCCCACCTCTGAGGTGCTCTACTATATCGAAGTCGTTGTGGCCATCACGGACGAAGCGGGCAAGCTGGTTTCGGTGGCGGAACACTCAAACCTTGGCATGGGCGTCCATCCGGGGACGGCCGTCACCGTGATGATGCGTCTGGAGAATGATCTGCTGACGGCCCTGAAGGATGCTGGCACGGACATGACAAAGCTGAAGGCTGATGCGCTGATTGCCTACCACACCCCCAATTAACAGCTTCTGACCCATCCTTAAAACGCAAGCAAGCTGGTTTATGGGCTGTCCATAAGCCAGCTTTTTCAGAAAGGACCCCCATGAACAACCGCATCCTGGACACCTTCAACACGGACCCTGCCGTAAACCTGGCCATGGAGGAGGCCCTCCTACTTCAAAACCCCCCTGTGCCCACCCTCTTTTTGTGGCAGAATGCCCACACCGTGGTGATTGGCCGGGGGCAAAACGCCTGGCGGGAATGCCGCAGCGACCTTTTGCTTAAGGAGGGCGGCACCCTGGTGCGCCGCAGCACCGGGGGCGGGGCGGTCTATCACGACCTGGGCAATCTCAATTTTTCCTTTGTGATGCCGGGGGCGCTGTATGATGTGCCCCGCCAGCTGGATGTCATCCGCGCGGCGGTGGCGCGCTTTGGCATTGCCGCTGTTGCCTCCGGCCGCAATGACATTGTGCTGAAGGATTCCGGGGCCAAGTTCTCCGGCAATGCCTTCCGCCACACACCAGGCGCCAGCCTGCACCACGGCACCCTGCTGATGGATGTGGATGTTTCCAAACTGGGCCGCTATTTGCAGCCCAGCCGCGCCAAGCTGGACGCCAAGGGGGTGCAAAGCGTGCGCGCGCGCGTGGGCAACTTAAAGGAGCTGGCGCCCCACATCAGCCTTCCGGATTTGAAAACCGCCCTGTTCTTAGCCTTCCAGCAGGAATACGGGAAGGCGGACAGCCATCCCATCCAGGACCTGGTGCCTCAGGACCAATTGGACCGCCTCACCGCAAAATACCGGGACTGGGACTGGACCTTTGGCAAAACCCCGCCCTTTGACCTCACCCTGGAGCAGCGCTTTCCATTTGGCAGCATGGAAATCCACCTGCGGCTCAAAAACGCGCAAATCACCGGCATCACCTGCTATACCGACGCCAACGACCCGGACCTGGCTCAGCGCCTGGAAGAGGCGCTGATGGGCTGCCCCTTCACCCCCAATGCCATGCAATCCAGGCTTTCAAACAGCCCCCACCCGGAGAACCAGCAGGTGGGAGCCTGGCTTGGACAGACAAGCTTGTAAAGGCAAAAAAGGGAACGGCGGCCTGTGTTTGGGTTTTGCAAACATCCCCTTATCAATCATGTGGGCAGCTGATACCACACTGAGGATATCCCTGTTTGCGTCCGTGTATATTCATACCAGCACCACAGGCAGATTGCCTGCGGGGAAAGGAGCAGTCCATGATCGAAGTCTACCTCAACTTCAACGGCCAGGCCGAGGAAGCCGCCCTGTTTTACGCTAAGGCTTTTGCTGCCCCAGCGCCCTACCTCTTCCGCTTTTCAGACCTGCCCCGGGAGGACCGGCAGCAGGCACCCCCCGGAATGGAGAAGCGGCTCATCTACGGTAACGTCAAAACCTTTGCCGGGGACATCATGGTCAGTGACAACTACCCAGGTGTAGAGGTGTATCCCACCAGCGCCAACTGGATTTCTGTGGGCAGCCCCGACCACGACAGGCTGCGCCAGGTGTTTGCCGCCCTGGCTGAAGAAGGGGAGGTCATCATGCCCCTTACGGAGACCTTCTTCAGCCACCTGTATGGGCAGGTGAAGGACCGCTACGGCTTTTACTGGATGATCAACGCCGCCAAGGAGTAACACCATGTTTAACGAATACTTAAGCCAGATTAAAAACGAAGACCACCGCAGGCGCACCCGGGAGGTGCTTACCTGGGTTCATGCCACCTACCCCCAACTGGAGAAGCGCATCGCCTGGGGCAACCCCCATTTCACCCACGAGGGCACCTTCATCATCGCCTTTAGCACCGCCTCAAAGCACCTGGCGGTCACCCCGGAGGGCAAGCCCCTTGCGGTCTTTGCCCAGGACATTCAGGAAGCCGGCTACGAGGCAACCAGCATGATCATGCGCATCCCCTGGAACAAAGAGGTCAATTACGACCTGCTGCGCACCTTCATCGACTACAACCTGAAGGACAAAAAAGGCCTCACCACCTACTGGCGCAAGCCCGGGCAGTGAGGACGGGAGTTTTCGGGACGGGAGTTTCTGGGGCTTTGCCCCAGACCCCACAAGGGCGTTTCATGCCCTTGACCCGTTTTACATGAAAAAACAAGCCCCTCTTTATGGAGGGGTTTGCATGTATTGCTTAGGTTGAGTGCTGAGTTAAGCACACCTTAAGAATATCAAATGCCATCAATTCTTAGTCATCATAAAGGGTGGATGTGCCGAACTCCAGTTGAATGGGATATCCTCGGATAGAAGAATCCTTCGAAGTAGCGTTTCTTGCAATGCTTGTCAGTGTTTTGACGACGCGAATCTCTTTCCCAACAGAAGTGTCCCCGCCAATTGCCTTGTACTCTTCAGCGCTCATCCAGATGTTGATTTCGAGCGGAAAGTCCATTCCTGCTCCCTGCAACATCCCCCTTGCCAGGACATCTGGATGGATGATCACCAGGGCATCATCGGACCATTCGTCCGGCCCCATGGCGTCATACACAATCCCTGTAATCAGATACTGCCTGCCTATAAACTGGGCGTCCTGTTTCTCAGAATTCGTATGATTGATGGCATTCAAATCCAGGGGTTCGGCTTCTTCGTTTTGATTGCCCTGACTACCTTTGGGTTCGCTCACCTTAGCTAACTGCAGTATTTTTTCATAGTCCCCCAGGTAGTCATACCGGGACTGGTCGATGATGTCGTATTCGAGGTAGACGGTGATTACCTTTCCCGTGTTTTCGTTGTGCATAAAGGTGAAACAGGCCACCGCATCCACCGCTTCATCCTGTTCGCCATGATGGGTCATGTGCATTGTCCATCCAGGCATGCCGGCAACCGTGATGGCTTCAGACCTAAGGACGGTGGCTGATGCAAAAATCCCGCTTTCCTTGATATCCTCAAGAATGACAGGAATCAGGTTTGCAAATTCGCTGCTTGGTTCTGGAAAATCATTGCTCTGGAAAATCAACGAGGCATAATAGTCTTCTTCTTCCGGATAAAAATGGATGGAGGTGCCGGATTCTTCTTCCCGGACGTCAAAATAAGAGGGAAAGGAAAAGACAAGGCCTTGCCAGTTAATGGTCTGATGGGTGGTTTCGTCAAATCCGCTGATTGTCCTGTTGGGGTCTGCGCCCGCCTGCTCCGCAAGACTGCTTGCCCACAGGCTCATGACCAGGGCCACGCAGAGCATCAGCGCGCACCATGTAGATTTCTTCATCTGACTACCCTTCCTTTCTTTGCTGGTGACCAAATGGGGAGTGAACCCAGGTCCGGGTTGATGTGGGGTAGGCAGTTACCGGCACACAAACAACCAGTGGTTGCAGGACCCCAGGTGTTGGGGCTGCTCGCAGGTGGTACATGGGTCCCAGGCAGAGGATGGCGTCCAAGCTTTCATCAGGAAGGGCGTCCACCGCGCTCTTTGCATCCTGGAAGATGGCTTCAAGCTGCATCCCGGGCGCCATCTGCTCCTTTAACAATGCAATATGATGCAAATGCTCCACGGCTATGCCTCCAAACTGCTGAGATACTCCTTCACGTCAAAGGGGTCCAGGGGGCTGTCCTTGCGCAAATACAGGGGGTGATGGGGGTGGCCCTTCTTGCTTCTTTGCCCTGCGGTGAACCACTGGGCCCCCAGCGCCTGGCCCGCCGCGACAAAGTCCCGCATACAGCCGGACAGGAAGCCCCTTGTTTCCATCACCGCGCCCCAGGCCGCCCAGACGGTGCTGGTTTTGCCCAGCAGGTACCGGAAGGCCGCCAGGTTCTCCTGGTGGAGAAAGTCATGGACCTCCCGGTCCATGTCTCCTGGCAGGGTGGCCCTTTGGGCGTACAGGTTCATCATGAGAAAGCTGTCATACCCGTTGTGCCGGGCCACCCGCTCCACGCTTTTTAAGGTGTTGTCCAGGGCACCGGGCTTTGCGGTGGAGGGGTTGAGGCCAATGCAGATTAAGGGTTTCTCCCCCAGTGTGCCCAGCACATAGCGGTATTCCGCATAAAAAGGGGGCACATACAGCCATTTTCTGCCGTCAAAGGGCTCTGCCCCCTGCTCCCTTAGCGCCTCTTTGAAGGACAGCAACTGCAATTCATGGATGCGCCGCTGCGGCACATGCCGCGTTACCCTCTTCTCCTTCACAGCCGCTCCTTCTTCTCCTCCGGGTCGAAGTACTCCACCTCCATCCGGTCAAAATGCACCGACTCCAAAAAATGCTCTGGCAAGAAGCGCACCTGGTTAAACTCCTCAAAGTCCTTCACATGCCGCTTCACCACCATCGGCGCTGCCACATCCAGTTCCCGGCAGGCCATAACCAGCGCCGCCTCCCAGTCCCGGTTGACACACGGGACCACCACGTCGTTTACAATTTTATTCCGCTTGATCTCGCGGACCCAGATGCTGCCTGCCATGGGGTCTCCTTTCAGGTGAGGGCTCTTCCCTTGTATGATACACCATAAAGCAGTTTGTCATATCCATTTTTTACGATTCATTGACCTGAAAGTATGTTTTTGTTATACTAATCATACTTATCATACCAAAAGGAGGGAAGGAAATGAACACCCCGGAAGGAAAATATGCCTGGACAGTCAAGGTGGGTGAAAAGGGGCAATTTGTGATTCCCAAGGAAGCCCGTGATGTGTTCAACATCAGGCCCGGCGATACCCTGATCGTGCTGGGGGACATCAACCAGGGGATTGCCATTCCCCCTAAAACGATGTTCGCAAATTTGTTTGATACCATTTTCAGCGGGAAAATGCCCATGGAGGATGAAGAATGAATGCCATCGTCATCAAGGAGCTTACAAAGAAATATGGCGATCTGGCCGCTGTGGATCATCTTAGTTTGACGGTAAAACAGGGTGAGTTGTTTGCCTTGCTTGGTGTCAACGGTGCCGGGAAAAGCACCACCATTAAACTGCTGTCCTGTTTAATCAAGCCGACAGGCGGGGATGCTGCGCTGCTTGGGGACAGCATTGTTTCCAATCCGCATGCGGTAAAGGAAAAAATCAATATCTCACCGCAGGAAACCGCGGTCGCCGCAAACCTGACCGTTTTTGAAAATCTGGCGCTGATTGCGGGCATTTATGGGCAGGACAGCAAAACGGCAAAGAAACACGCGCAAGAGTTGGCAGAGAGGTTTGGTTTACAAGAAAGTTTGCACAAAAAAGCCAAACACCTCTCAGGCGGGATGCAGCGCCGCCTTTCCATTGCCTTGGCGCTGATTTCAGACCCGCAAATTTTATTTTTAGACGAACCGACTTTGGGGCTTGATGTCTTGGCGCGCAGGGAGTTGTGGGCGTTAATCAAAGAGCTGAAGGGTCATATCACAATCATCCTCACAACCCACTATATGGACGAGGTGGAGCACCTGTCCGACCGTGTGGGAATCATGACAAAAGGACAGTTAACGGCCGTGGGCACAGTAGCGGAATTACTCACAAAAACAGGTGCTTCCACATTGGAGGATGCCTTTGTTGTTCTGTCAGGAGGCGCGCTATGAAAATGTTCATCTTTGCAAAGCGAAACACGAAGGAGATTTTGCGTGACCCGATGAACCTCATCTTTGGTTTGGGCTTTCCGCTTGTTCTGTTGGTTTTGCTGTCTGTCATCAATGCGGCCATCCCCGCGGAAGCAGAAAACACCATGTTTCAGATCAGCAATCTTGCGCCGGGCTTGGCCGCATTTGGCAGTGTTTTTATGGCCTTGTTTGCGGGGATGCTGTTATCAAAGGACCGCACCTCCTCTTTCCTCATGCGTCTGTTTACCTCTCCGATGGGCGCAGCGGATTTTATCGCAGGCTACAGTCTGCCCATGCTTGTGCTGACGGTAGCGCAATCGGCCATCACCTTTTTGGCGGCGGGCGCCTTTGGGCTTCCAATCAATGCGAACATCCTGGCGGGAATTGCCATCACAACACTGGTTTCCCTGCAGTTCATCGGGACAGGTTTGTTTTTTGGCAGTTTTTTAAATGACAAGGCCGTTGGCGGTGTGTGCGGGGCCTTACTAACCAATGTTGTCGGGTGGCTGTCCGGCGTGTTTATTCCCATTGATTTAATCGGCGGTGTCTTCAAAAAGATAACCAATCTTTTGCCTTATTATCACAGTGTAGAAGCGATCAAGGCAGCTTTAAGCGGTCATTTTAGCGATATTTTCCCTCATTTGGCCGTTGTAATGGGATATACCGTCCTTATTCTTGCGCTTGCCATCATCGTTTTTCATCACAACATGAACGGCGAAAACGTATAAATTGGGATACGGACTTAAGGCGCGGTGCGCTGCAGGGTAAAGCTGCCTTCCACAAAGCCGATGGACCTCACATCCAGCAACATGCTGCGCTCATCCTGTTTTGTGATGATGGCGCGCAGGCTGTAGGGGGCCTCCGGCATGATGACCTGGGCGGTGATGACCCCCTTGTTCACGCCAAAGCGGCCTAGGGTTCTTTGCGGGCGCTCACCCGGCGCAAATGGCTTAAAATACCCTTTATGGTCGCGTTTGCGGTGAAAGCTAAACCATAGTGGTTCCACAAAGCCCTCTTTGAAAAACATCAGCCGCAGGCTGTCCTCATCCGGCGTTTCCATCCGTACTATCCAGCCGTCTGCGCTCTTGTAGGTCCCCTCTAAGCAGAGCGGTTCCCGTTTGTCGCGGGGCGCCTTCACGCGCAGATGGGCGGTTTTCTTCATCAGCCGCTCCTGCCCCGCCCGGTCCAGCCCGGGCAGGCTGAGCAATTCATCCATCAGCTCATGAAGCGCGTCCATCTCATCGCCCATCAGGTTCAGCCCCGCGGTGCAGGAAAGGGTCAGGTTGTTTTTTACATCCATCATCATCACCTGTCCATACATCCCATCCCCGCGGTAACGGCCATGCTGGGCCATCCAAAACTGGTAGCCATAGCCTTGCCCCCAGTCCGGGTGGTAGTCCGGGGCGCTTTTGTCCCCATTCTCTATCTGCTTTGTGGTGGCGCGCTGCATGTATTCTTCGCTCAGCAGCCGTTTTTTGCCCCAGATGCCCCCATCCAGCAGCATCTGCCCCGTTTTTGCGATGTCCTTCACCGACAGGTGCAGCCCAAAGCCCGCCGTGTTAAAGCCCAGGGGGCAGCAGTCCCACTGCGGTTTATCAATCCCAAGGGGCGTAAACAGGCGCGGCATCAGATAGTCCCGCAGGCTCATGCCCACCCGGGCGCTCACCATGCGCCCCGCCAAGTAGGTTCCCATGGTGTTGTAGTGAAAGCGCGTGCCCGGCTTATGTATGACCCGATAGCTAAGCGCAGCATTTGCCCAGTCCTGCTTTGACCGGCTTGCCTTGTCGCTTTCTTCATCAAGGCCTGAGGACATGGACAGCAAATGGTGCAAACTCACCTCGTGTAAGCGGGGATCATAGCCCTCAGTCAGGCTGTCCTTAAGCACCTCAGCCACGCTGTCCTCATAGCGCAGATGGCCTTCATCAACTGCCAGGCCCGCCGCGATGGAGCAAAAGCTCTTAGACAGCGAAAACAGCGTGTGCGGGCTGTCCACCAAAAAGGGCTTCACCGCAAACGCATACATCTTGTGGTCCCGCGCGATTGCCAGCGTATGGATGCCCAGGTCCTGATGTTTTTCTATAAACCGCAGCACCGCCTGGCCGGATAGCCCCATTTCCTCGGGTGTTTTTACCTGTTTCATTTGTGTGGACACGCTGGTACCTCCGTTTTTTCAACTGGCCTGAGTATAGCAGATTTCAGAAAATTCGCCCATCCGCAGCGCGGGTATTTTTGGTGTGAAAACTTCCAAAAAACAACGAAACATGGTATAATCTACCGGAATAGGAGGAGTCTCATGATTGTACATGTTTTTGAAAATGCCAAACAGGTCGCACGCGCTGCAGCTGCGCTGTTTGCTGCGCAAATCTTAAAAAAGCCGGACAGCGTGCTGGGCCTGGCCACCGGCTCAACGCCGATTGAAACCTACCAGGAATTAATCCAGCTGTACAAGGATGGCATCCTGGATTTTTCAAAGGTCGTCAGCTTCAATCTGGATGAGTATGTGGGCCTGCCCGCCACCCACGAGCAAAGCTATGACCGCTTTATGAAAGAGCAGCTGTTCTCCCACATCAACATCAAGGAAACCCACCTGCCCTCCGGTATCGCGCCGGATATGGCGCAGGAATGCCTCGATTATGAGCAGAAGATCCATCAGGCCGGCGGGATTGACCTGCAGCTGCTGGGCATTGGCACCAACGGGCACATCGGCTTTAACGAGCCGGCGGAGGCCTTTGCCTACAACACCAACATCACGCAGCTGGCCGAAAGCACCATCAAGGCCAACCGCCGCTTCTTTTTAAGCGAGGATCAGGTGCCCAAGACGGCCATCTCCATGGGCATTGGCACCATTATGGAGGCCAGAAGCATCCTGCTGCTCGCCATGGGTGATAGCAAGGCGGAGGTCATCCAGCAGATGGTCAATGGACCCATCACGCCGCAACTGCCTGCCTCCATCCTGCGCTCCCACCAAAGCGTCACCGTGCTGCTGGACCAGGCGGCTGCCAGCAAGCTGGGCAGATAATTTCAGGCCTGCGCGTTTGGCATCATCAAGGCATGGTCAAAACGCGCCGGGATTCATCCTGTTGATGACCCTGTTGGAAACCTGCGCAAGCATTTTTCGCGGCGGCCCCAAAACCCTGTTTTTACCTGAAGGAATTATGCCGGGATAAGTCATCCACAAGCCCGTTTTTCTGTGGACGAAGGCCCAAAACCGCGCGGGCAGGCACCCCCCTTCGTCACCAAATTTGTCCAGGGGGAATCAGTTGGTTTTTCATCCCAGGATGCGGGTGCGACACCCCGCCCGGAACACACCAAAAGCGGCGGGTTCATCCACAGCTGTCCACAGCAAAGGGGCAGTTATCACCAGGGTGAACAGAACAAAAAAAACCAGCATCCACAAAGCAGCCCAGCGTTTTACACAGTTTCCACAGGCCCTACTACTACTACTGAATATTATTAAGTACTGCAAGTAAGCGTGCCGTCTGCGGCCCGCGCAAGGAGGAGAACATGAAAGTCGCGTTCAACGCCAGCGATTTTAACCACGGAATGAGCATGGTCAGCCACGCGCTGCCCGCCAGGGTGATCAAGTCCTATCAGGAAGGCGTCTTTTTGGAGACCATGGACGAGGGGCTGCGCCTCACGGTGACGGATGGCGAGATCGCCATTAAAAGCATCATTCCAGCCGAGGTGGCTGAGGACGGCAGCGCGCTGCTGCCCGCCCGCCTGCTGGGTGAATTGGTGCGCAACCTGGATGGCAATGTGGAACTGGAAACCCAGTCCAACGAGTCCGCCCTTGTCAAAAACCACGGTTCCAAGACGCGGCTGGTGCTTTTTTCCGCGGATGAGTTTCCGGACATGGCGGAGGTGGAGGCCGAGTCCGTCACCAGCATCACCCAGCAGCAGTTCAAAAACGCGGTGCGCTCCATCATTTTCGCCATCGCGACGGATGAAACCCGGCGCATTCTGACCGGCTGCCTGATGGAAACAAGCGCTGATGAGGTCCGCTTCACCTGCTTGGACGGCTACCGCCTGGCCATGCAGCGCGTGTACTGCAAGCATGAGATGCCCTCCGGCGTGGACGTGCTGTCCTACATCTTACCGGGTGCCCTGGTTGGTAACATCAGCCGCATGCTGCCCGACAGCGACGCGCCCATCACGCTGACCTTGTCCAAGACCCACATGATGGCGGAGTTTGGCAAAACCAAGGTGTACTCCCCCCTCATTTTGGGCGAGTACATCAACTACCGCCAAATCCTGCCCACCTCCTGGACCACGGCCATCCGTGTGGACCGGTCCACCATTTCCTCCGCCATCCAGCGCGCCAGCTTGATTGCGCGTGAGGGCAGCAACAACCTGCTCAAGCTCAAGATTGAGGATCAGGCGCTCACCATCTCCGCCCTGGCGGACAAGGGCGACGCCACCGAGCAAATCGCCATTGATTTTGACGGCAGCCCCTTAAATATCGCCTTTAACGCCAACTACCTCTACGATGTCATCAAAAACATCGACACCCAGGATTTGGCGATGCGCTTTAACACCAATGTCAGCCCCTGCGTGGTCTGCCCCGTCACCGGCAACCAGTACACCTACTTAATCCTGCCCGTTCGCGTAACCGACTAATACTTGACTCAATCTTTAACGCTTCCATGAGCAGGCCCTTTTTCGCCACCGCTTTGACTCCTTCAGTCAGCGTAGGCTACGGCTACGCTTCCTTCACTCGTCTTCGCGGGTGACAAAAAATTGCTCTGCCCATGAGTGCGTTAAAGTTTTCGTCTAGTATAATCGACCTGAGCCGCAATCAACAAACCCCACCGAAAGGGTGGGGTTTGTCTTGAGGATGGGCCGTGTTACTCCGTCATCTCCATGAAGGCCTTCAACAGGTTTTCGGCCTTGATATGGGCTTTTTCCATGCTGTCTTTATCGGAAATACCCACGTAGAACTTGATCTTGGGCTCGGTACCAGAGGGGCGCGCGCAGACCCAGGCGCCGCCTTCCAGGTCAAAATACACCACGTCAGAGGGCGGGAAGGAAAGGTCGGTCACCACGCCCGTCTTTTTTTGCTTGCCCGTTAAATAATCCCGCAGGGCGCATACCCTCAGGCCGCCGATCTGCTCCGGGCTTTCAGAGTGCATCTGCTCCATAATGGCCCGAATCCGCTCCGCGCCCTCCTTGCCCGGGTAGGTGGCGGAATGCGTGATCTCCGCGAAATAGCCGTATTTCTGATAGATCTGCTGCAGTTTTTCATACAGCGTCACGCCCTCATGCATGCACACGCAGGCGGCCTCAGCCAAGAGCAGCGCCGCGTTCACCGCGTCCTTGTCCCGCACATCGGTGCCGGACAGATAGCCGTAGGACTCCTCAAAGCCCAGCAGGTAGACATGGCTGCCTGTCTGCTCAAACTCCATGATCTTCTCGCCCACAAACTTAAAGCCCGTCAACACCTCAAACAGGGTGACGCCATAGTCCGCGCACAGGGCTTGCGCCAGGTTGGTGGAGACGATGCTCATCACCACCGCGCCGTTTTCAGGCAGTTTGCCTTCCTTTTTGAGGGAGGAGAGGATGTGGTCTAACAAAATGGCCGCGATCTGGTTGCCGTTTAAGGTGATAAAAGCGCCCTTTTGGTCGCGTACACACACGCCCAGGCGGTCACAGTCCGGGTCCGTGCCCATGATGACGGTGGCGCCCACCTCCTCCGCCAGCGGGATGGCCAGGGTGAAGGCGGCCGGGTCCTCCGGGTTGGGGGAGCGGACGGTGGAGAAATTGGGGTCGGGCAGCTCCTGCTCCTTCACCACGGTGACGTTTTTGATGCCCGCCTCATTCAGCGCCCGGCGCACCGGCAGGTTGCCGGAGCCGTGCAGGGGGGTGTAGACAATCTTTAGCTGATCGCCCACCTTTAGGGCCAAATCGGGCTGCACCATCAGCCCCAGCACCATCCTGGTGTAAGCGTCGTCCACTTCCTTGCCGATGATGCGCAGCAGGCCCTTTTGAAGCGCCTCCTGCTCTGGCATGGGCTGGCATTCCTCAAAGGTAAGCTCACGGATGCGCTCCGTCACGCGCTCGGCCATCTCCGGCGGCAGCTGCGCGCCCTCGTGGTCGTATACCTTAAAGCCGTTGTATTCCGGCGGGTTGTGGCTGGCGGTAATCACAACGCCGGCGCAGGCACCCAGGTGCCGCACCGCGAAGGACAGAAGGGGGACGGGCCGCAAGCTCTCAAACAGGCAGGCCTGAATCCCGCGCGCGGCCAAGATCAGCGCGGTTTCCTTCGCGAAGCGGTCGCTGTATTTGCGCGAATCAAACCCGATGGCTACACATTTGCCGCGGCTGTTCTCATCGCTTAACAGGTGGTTGGCCAGGCCGGCCGCCGCGCGGCGGATGGTAAAGATGTTGATGCGGTTGCGCCCTGCGCCGATGATGCCGCGCATGCCGCCGGTGCCAAAGTCCAGGTCCTTGTAAAAGCGGTCCTCCAGGGCCTTAGGCTCGTCCTTCACCTGGTGCAGCTCCTGCGTCAGGTCCGCCTCGTGCTCTGATAATTTCACCCATTGTGAAAACAGCTGTTCAAACGCCATGTATACTGCCTCCTTCAAAGGTATTCCGTTCTTTTGATTATAGGCGAGCTGGGCGCTGCCTGCAAGCATTTGACCAGATATGCCATGATACAGAAAGATTTCCCGGATTGAAACCCCAAGTGCAACAGAGATGAGCGAAAAGGAATGGCTCATAGTATGCGAACACGGTAAGATTGTTTTGCTGAACAAATCCGTGGAGGTCGCAACCATGAGCCAAGCTGAGTATAACACAGGAATCAA
>JAAYFC010000040.1 GCA_012728435.1 Clostridiales bacterium
AGCAAGTACTGCTTGCTGTACAGCATCAGGATCAAGTTGCGCAGGGTCTGGACGGAAAGCCCGTCTACAGGGACGCTGATGGTCATTTGATCGGGCTCCACCACCGGCTCCGCCTCCAGCCAACCCTTGCTGACCAGAAAGCTCCGGATTCCGCCCGGGTCCATGCCCTCCGGCAGGATGACCTGTCCCTCCCTGTCCACCGTCACCCCGCCGATTGTGTAGGCGAAGCTGGGCGGACCGCAATAGACCGCTTCCTCACCCAGGAGTTCAGCCAGGGCCTTCACCAGGGTCTTGCGGTCAGGGGCTGTTGATTGAATCCTCATGTCGATACCTCCTCGTTTTTGGGTATGACATTACTCACTCGCGCCCCGCAGATAGTCAAGGGAATATGAGGAAATATCTGCATCTTCACAGTTCCCAGGGCATCCAGCTCCGCCAGAAGTGCCCATAGCTGGAGATTTGGTTGTAGTCCACCTCCCGCAGGTGGAGGAGGGAGATGATCCCGGCCGGGGTCAGGTCGTAGCGCTTTCGAATCCACTGGACGATGTGATGCTGGGGCAGACGGCCAGTGCCAAAGCAATCGACAGAGACCGACACCGGTTCCGGCATGCCAATGGCATAGGCCAGCTGCACCTCGCAGCGCTTGGCGTAGCCCGCCCGCACGATGGACTTGGCAATCTTCCGGGCCATGTAGGCGCCTGAGCGATCTACTTTCGTGGGATCCTTCCCGGAGAAGGCGCCGCCGCCATGCCGACAAGCACCGCCATAAGTATCCGCGATGATCTTCCGGCCTGTTACCCCGGTATCCGCGAAGGAGGATCCGATCACAAACCGGCCGGTTGGATTCACCAGCGCTCTGAAATCAGTGTTCATGCCATATGTCTTCGCGGTTTCCTGCATCACTGCCTGAATCGCTTCCCGCACATCCTCCAAGGTGGCGTGCTTGGCATGTTGTGTGCTGACAAGGAAGGTATCAATCCGCTTGCGTTTGTAGTCGTAGGTGACCTGGCTCTTGGCGTCCGGCAGCAGGATGGGATTCCGGTTGTCCTTCAGGCGTTCCAGAGCCGCGGTTGCCAACACGAAGGGGATCGGGAGCATCTCGTGGGTTTCATTGGTCGCATAACCAAACATCATGCCTTGGTCGCCTGCGCCTTGCAGGTCCACCCCCAGAGCGATGTCAGCGCTCTGCTTGGAAATCATCCGGTTCACCGTGTACGCTTCCACATCTGGCAGCCCGATGCCCGCCAGCACAACGTAGGTCAGGTCTTTGAAATCTGGTGTGTGCCCGGAACTGATTTCCCCGGCGATGGTAATGTCGTAGTCCTTGATCATGCACTCCACCGCAACGCGGCTGTTCCGGTCGTTGAGGAGGCAGTCAGTCACAATGGCGTCGGAAATCTGGTCGCAGATCTTATCCGGGTGTCCGTTGGATACCTGTTCGCTGGTGAATAGCATCGACTCATCTTCCTTTCCCGCAATAGAAAAGGAGCAGGTTTTCGCCTGCTCCAAGGTCCGGGAGTAGGGTTTGATTTACGAACCTTGTCCCCGACCGTCATTTGCCACCGTAATACTATCACGGGAGGCAGGTGTCTTTCAGTGTCTTTTCATGTCCAGTTCGTAGGATACAGGGATTTTGCACTCTTCCAGCGCCTGGGTGTGGAGCTTGTGGACGTAGCGCAGGTCATAGCCCATGTCCACTGCGATCTTCTCCCAAGACAGGAAGCAAAGATACCGTTTCTCTAGAAGCGTCTGGAAATCCGGATTTGCCACAGCCTTGATGACCCCCATGATCTCCCGCTTGAGGTCAACAAGTGTATCAATGTCGCGGTTGATTTCGTTTTGCAGGTCAATGATCTTGGTGATGGCCTCCGCCATTCGGGAGTTTGGCGAACTCGGGTTCCTAGGCATGCCTGTCAGGGTCATGCTGCAGTTTGTTGCCAGTTCGTTGAGGGAGTCCACCTGCTGGAGCTTGGACTTGATCCGGGTATCAAGGTGGCGGGCCTGAGAAAGGTAGCTTTTGTTCGTCATTGCGCCTTCTCCTTTCTCAGCCTACTAATCAACATCTCGGGATCTAGGTTGGTGAGGACGCCAAACCAACGGGAACGGAAGAATTGCTCGATGATGTCGCGCTCGGCTGCGTCATCATGAAGCCGGTAGTCTTTGACCGCCTGTAGGATAATAGCCTGTGCCAGTTCTTCAAAGGGATTCACCATCTGTACCTCCGATAGTTTATTGCTCTCGGATTGGCACGGATTGTCTTTGTTTGTCTCAGATTTGCAGGTCGGCTTTTACTGCATCGATCAGGGCGGCCTGGGTGCTGTCCTTGCTGGACAACGCCTTCAGGATACGCTCGTCGATGGTGCCCTTTGCCACAATGTGCTGCACCACCACCGTTGGTGCATTCTGACCCTGCCTCCACAGGCGGGCATTGGTCTGCTGGTACAGTTCCAGGGACCAGGTCAGTCCAAACCAGACCAAGCAGGAGCCGCCCGCTTGCAGGTTCAGCCCGTGGCCGGCGGAGGCCGGGTGGATGAGGGCGACGGGCAGCTCGCCTGCGTTCCACCTGTGGATACTGTCCGCGCTGGCCAGCCTGGAGAAAGGGATGTGGAGCTTTTCCAGGCGCTCAGTGATGCGGGCCAGGTCATGCTTGAACCAGTAGGCCACCAGCATTGGCTTGCCACAGGCAGCCTCGATCAGATCTTCCAGTGCGTCCAACTTTCGGTTATGTAACGATATCGTTCCGCCTTCGTCCGAATAGATGGCGCCGTTGGCCATCTGGCACAATTTGCCCGTAAGCGCGGCAGCGTTGGCAGCGGTGACTTCACCATCTGGAAGTTGCAGCACGAGGTCCATTTTCATATCCTCGTAGCGCTTGCGTTCTTCCTGGGATAGACAAACTGGGCATTCACTGCAGATCAGCGCAGGCATGTTCAGATAATCCGTTGCACGCATGGAGATGGTGATGTCGGATATCTTGTCGTAAATGCGCTGCTCCGCACCGGGCTTCATCTTGTAGCTGAAGATAACCTGCCCGTTGCGTTTGTCTGGCTGGAA
>JAAYFC010000041.1 GCA_012728435.1 Clostridiales bacterium
ATCAACCCCAGCATCTTAAAGGCCGACATCCAAAGCATGTATCCGGGTTTTCAGGAGAAGACGGTGGGCTTCAAGCGCTTTTCCGATTTGCTCAAGGCGCTGGAGAAGGAAAAGGTGCTGACGCTCGAAATGGATCAACAACGTAATATGCTGATCAAAATGTTGTAATCCACACACTCCCGCATTGGAAGCCTGCTTCCAATGAAGAGGAACTCCCGCGAAGCGGTAAGCCCGGCAAGCGAAGTGTCGCCGGGATGGGAGCGCAGCGCGGAGTGACGAGGATCAGCAACGTAATATGCTGATCAAAATGTTGTAATTCACACACTCCCCGCATTGGAAGCCTGAATCCAATGCAGAGGAACTCCCGCGAAGCGGTAAGCCCGGCAAGCGAAATGTCGCCGGGATGGGAGCGCAGTGCGGAGTGACGAGGATCAGCAGCGCAACATGTTGATTAAGATGCTGTAACACCTAAAGGAGGCAGCCATGAACCCAGTGTATTCCATCGTGGTTCCCTGTTACAACGAGGAGGCCTGCATCGCAGAGACCCATGCCCGGCTCACTGCCGTCATGACGGGGATGGGGGAGAGCTATGAAATCCTCTACATCAACGACGGCAGCCGGGACCAGACCGCCCCCATGCTGGACGCCCTGGCCGCCCAGGACCTCCATGTAAGGGTGATCCATTTTGCCCGGAACGCCGGGCATCAGATCGCGGTATCCGCTGGGCTGGACTATGCCGCGGGGCAGGCGGTGGTCATCATCGATGCCGACCTCCAGGACCCGCCGGAGGTCATCCCCCAGATGGCCGCGCGCTGGAAGGCCGGGGTTCAGGTGGTATATGGCCAGCGCAACAGCCGGGAGGGGGAAAGCAAGTTTAAGGAGCTTACCGCCAAATGGTATTATCGCCTGCTGAGAAACCTGGCCGGGGACGTCTTCCCCAAGGACACGGGCGATTTCCGCCTGGTAGACCGCGCGGTGGTGGACGTGGTTAAAAACATGCCAGAGCACGCGCGCTATTTGCGCGGGATGTTTGCCTGGGCAGGCTTTAAGCAGGAAGCGCTGCTGTATGACCGTGACAAGCGCTTCGCGGGCGAAACCCACTACCCCCTCAGAAAGATGCTGCGTCTGGCGGCCAACGGCGTCCTCAGCTTTTCAGAAAAGCCCCTGTTATGGCCGCTGTGGGCGGGCATCATTTTCTTATTGGTTGCGGGCGCGATGGCGGTGAAGACGGTCATCACCCACTTCTTGGGCTGGGATACCGCGTTTTCTGCGATGCACCTGTTAATCGTGCTGTCAACAGGCTTGATTTTGACCTCCCTGGGCATCCTGGGCGCCTATTTGGCGCGGGTGTATGAGGAGGTCAAGGGCAGGCCCCTGTACGTGGTGGCGCGGACGCAGGGCTTTGACAAACAGCCGCCCCTGCCGCCCGGCACGAAAATCAAGGCCTGAACCACCCCTACGACTTTTTGGAGGAACCATGGTTGACAAAACAAAACTGACAAGCGCCCAGGCGGTGTATGTGGCCGCCCGGATGGAGCAGCGCGCGGTGAACCTGTATGAGCGCGCGCAGATGGTGTTCGCCCTGGGTGAGATGAAGCCGGTGATTGAGGGCTTGCTCCATGAGGAGCGCGCCCACCTGGATACCTTCCAGCGACTGCAAAAAATGGAGGGGCAGGTCGCGCCTGATGACGCGCAGATTTTGGACGCCGAGGCCGAGAACGTGCCGTTCACCGGCGGCTTGATGGGCGCGGTGCGCGAGGGCGCCTTTGATTCCATCCTGTCCCTTTTGATCTATGCCGCGGATGAGGAGGAGCGCGCGATGGCCTTCTACCGCGCGCAAGCGCAAACGGCGCAAGGCGACACGCGGGAGACCTTTTTGCTCATCGCAAGGCAGGAGCAGCGCCATCTGGAGCGCTTGCAACAACAAATTTCTCAGCTGCAGGAGGACATGAATGCCTGAGGAGCGCACCGTGCTGCTGTCCTTAAAAGGACTGCGCAAGACCTTTGATACCCAGGAGGCCGTCAGCGGCATCGACCTGGACGTATACGCGGGGGAGTTTTTGACCCTGCTTGGGCCTTCCGGCTGCGGGAAGACCACCACCCTGCGCATCATCGCGGGGCTGGAGATGCCCACCGCGGGCACAGTCCATCTGGACGGCCAGGACATTACCCATCTGGCGCCGGAGCGGCGGCAGGTCAATACAGTGTTTCAAAACTATGCCCTCTTCCCGCACATGAATGTGTACAAAAACATCGCCTATGGCCTCACCATGCGGGGCGCGCCCAAGGCCGAAATCCAGGAAAAGGTGGAGGTGATGCTGGACTTGGTGCAGCTGACCGGCTATGAAAAGCGCATGCCCTCCCAGCTGTCCGGCGGCCAGCGCCAGCGCGTGGCGATTGCCAGGAGCCTGGTTTTATCGCCCAAGCTGCTGTTGTTGGATGAGCCGCTGGGCGCGCTGGATTTGCAGCTGCGAAGGAACATGCAGCAGGAACTCAAGCGCATGCAACAGCGCTTGGGCATCACCTTTATCTACATCACCCACGACCAGGAGGAGGCGCTGACGATGTCCGACCGCATCGCTTTGATGCGGGAGGGCAGGTTTGTGCAGCTGGATACGCCCAAAGGCCTGTATGAGCAGCCGCAGACCGCTTTTGCCGCCAGCTTCATCGGCGCGACCAACCTGATTACGGCTACGGCCCAGGCTGTGAAGGATGACGAGGTGCTGCTGGACATCGCGGGCTTTGATGTGCCCTGCTTTGACAGCGACTGGATCACCCCTGGGGAGACGCTGCTGCTGTCCCTGCGGGCAGAGCGGCTGCATTTATCCTGTGAGCCGGTGAACACCGCCTGCTGGGTGCGCGGGGACTTGGTGGAAAGCCACTACGCGGGCGGAGAGCGCTCCAGCACCATCCGTGTGCCGGATGGGCAATTGCTGCGCGCGCGCGCGACCACCGAGGGCGAGCGGGAGCCCACCCTGGGCAGCGCCGTGTATTGCTGGTGGAACAAGGACGTCGGCGTGCTGGTGCGCGATGACCGGGAGGGCGCCTGATGACTGCCCCGACGAAACTTGATAAACACCAGCGCACGCGGGAGCCGCTGGCCTTCCCGATGATGCTGTACGCCGTCCTGTTTGTGGGGCTGAGCCTGCTGTACATCGCGGGCTTGTCCGTGATGACCCGCGGGGCGGATTTTACCGCCGGCGCGCCCTATGGCTTGCACAACTATGAGCGGATTATAAGCCCGCTGTACCTGAAATCCCTGCTGCAGTCCCTGCGCCTGGCTTTTTACACCGCGCTGTTTTGCATGCTGCTGGGCTACCCCTTTGCCTATTTCATGGCCAAGGCCAGCCCCAAGGCGCGCACCTGGATTATGATGCTGCTCATCGTCCCCTTTTGGACCAACGCCTTAATCCGCATCTATGGCTGGAAGATTCTGTTTTCCTCCTCAGGCCCCATCAACCAGGCGCTGCTGGGGGTTGGCCTCATCCAGCAGCCGCTGCGCCTTTTGTATACGGATTTTGCGGTGCAGGTGGGGATGATTTACGCGATGATCCCCTTCATGGTGCTGCCGGTGTACTCCAGCGTGGAGCGCATGGATTGGTCCACGGTGGAGGCCTCGCGCGATTTGGGCGCAACACCGCTGAAGGCATTTTTAACGGTGACACTGCCCATGACGCTGCCGGGGGTGCTGGCCGGACTGGTGCTGACCTTCATCCCCTCCATCGGCCTGTTTTTCCTGTCTGACCTCCTGGGCGGGTCCAACACCATGCTCTGGGGCAACATGGTCCACAACGAGCTGCTCAAAAGCCGGGATCTGCCCTTTGCGGCAGCGTTGTCGGTGGTGCTGCTCGGTTTGACCGGCTTGGTGATATTAATTTACAGAAGGATGGGCGGCCGGGCGGAGAGCATGGTTTTTTAATTCGTCAAAGCGTCCTTTGGACACTTTGCCGGAGGGGACGAAGGGCATGTTCGCTTGTTCGTTTCACTCACGGTCAGCGAACATGCGCGGAATGGTTTGCTGCGCAAACCGCCCCGCACTCCCGGCGGAGCCGGGAGATACGATTGCAGTCAGAGGGCTGCGCCCTCTGAAACTCTTGCGATGTACTTTTGATTCTGAAGTTTTTTGGAGGTTTGGCACCTTTTTTCAAAAAGGTGCCAGGAACGTCCCCCATCATCCCTCACCCCGAAAGGAGTCGTATGAAGAAGAACGCGCCCTGGGCGAATGTGTATATGGCGGTGATTTTGCTGCTGCTTTATTTGCCGATCCTGGTGGTGGTGCTGTTTTCTTTTAACAGCAACCCGGGGCGGACGGCAAACTTTCAGTTTGAGGGCTTTTCCCTGCAGTGGTATCAGGACTTGTTCAACCCCATCACGGGCTATGGGGCACCGCTGCGCTCATCCCTCATCATCGCGCTGTGGAGTGTGCTGCTCTCGGCGGTTTTGGGCACGCTGGGCGCAATCGGCCTGGTCAGAAGGCCGGTGCGCAAAAGCCTGATGGGGCGCGGCGCGGCTGCTTTGATGACGATGGGCGAGCAGGTATCGGTGCTGCCCATCATGATCCCGGAAATCATCCTGGGCATCGCGCTGCTGGCGCTGTTTACCCTCCTGGGGCTGCCCTTTGGCATGGTGACCCTGGTGCTCTCGCACGTGGTGTTCTGCGTGCCCTATATCTATATCACGGTGAAGGGGCGCTTGGCCTCCCTGGACCCCGGGCTGGAGGAGGCCGCGCGGGATTTGGGCGCAACGCCCTTAAAGGTGCTGACCACCATCACGCTGCCGCTGGCGATGCCCGCGGTGATTTCCGGCTGCCTGCTGGCCTTTGCCATGAGCATGGACGACTTTGTGATCTCCTTCTTTGTCAACGGCCCGCATTCCAACACCCTGCCGCTGAAGATTTATTCCTCAGTGAAGGTGGGGGTGCCGCCGCATGTGAACGCGCTGTGCACGGTGATGCTGGCGGCGGTGTTCCTGGTGGTGGGCTTCAGCCAGCTGTACCAGGCCAACGCGGCCAGGCGCCACCGCGCGCATGAGAAGCGGGACGAACGTGAGCGCAAGGCGGTGGAGGGCAGGGCATGAGAAGGATCGTATTAACAGGCGGCGGAACCGCGGGCCATGTGACACCGCACCTGGCATTGTTGCCCAGGTTGCAAACAGACGGTTGGGACACGCATTATATCGGCACGAAGGACGGCATCGAGCGCGGGATGATGGAGGACCGCCCGGGCATCACCTACCACATGATTGCCTGGGGCAAGCTGCGGCGGTATTTCTCCTGGCGCAACCTGAGTGACCCCTTCCGCGTGGTGGCGGGTTTTTTTCAATCCCTCAGGATCCTGGGGCAGGTGAAGCCGGACATCGTGTTCTCCAAGGGCGGCTTTGTGGCGGTGCCGGTGGTGGCAGCGGCCTGGCTGCGCCGGATACCCGTATTGGCGCATGAGAGCGATTTAACGCCTGGGCTGGCCAACCGGATCAGCGCGGTGTTTGCAAAGAAGGTGGCGGCTACCTTCCCGGAGTGCGCCCAGGCGCTGGGCAAAAAGGGTGTGCACACAGGCACCCCCATGCGCAGGGAACTGTTTGAGGGCAGCCGCGACAAGGGCCTGGCCTTCGCCGGCTTTACCGGGGAGAAGCCGGTGCTGCTCATGATGGGCGGCAGCCAGGGCGCGCAGGCGGTCAACGAAGCGCTGCGGGCAGCCTTGCCGCAGCTGCTGCCCCGTATGGATGTGCTGCACCTGTGCGGCAAGGGCAAGCTGCAGGAGGATTTGCACGGCACCCCTGGCTATTTCCAGGCAGAGTTTGTGGATCAGGAGCTATGCGATGTGCTGGCGGCCAGCGACCTGGTGCTGTCCCGGGCGGGCGCGACCGCGATATCGGAGTTTTTGGCGCTGAAAAAGCCCATGCTGTTGGTGCCGCTGCCGCTGGGCGCAAGCCGGGGCGACCAGATTGTGAACGCGGACAACTTCAAGCAGCGCGGGCTGGCGCTGGTGCTGCCGCAAGAGCAAATGACGGCGGGGACGCTGACGGACGCCTTGATTGAACTGATGGAGAAGGCAGGGCAGATGCGTCAGGCGATGGCAAAGGAGCCCAGCGCGGATGGCAGCCAGGCGGTGCTTGAACTCATTGAACAATTGAGCAAAAAGGCATGACGGTTGACGTCGTGGCCGCCCTGATCTGGCGGGGGGACCGGTTTTTCATCTGCCAGCGCCCAAAGGACAAGGCGCGGGCGCTTTTGTGGGAGTTTCCCGGCGGCAAGGTGGAAGCAGGGGAGAGCCATGAGGAGGCGCTGATCCGGGAGTGCCGGGAGGAGCTGGCGGTGGAGTTGGCGGTGGGGGAGCTGTACATGACCGTCACCCACCCCTACCCGGATCTTAAGGTAAAGCTGTTTTTGTACCACGCCGCCATTTTACAGGGGGAGCCCCAGATGCTGGAACACGCGGACTTCCGCTGGATTACCGCCCACCAATTGGATGATGTTGACTTCTGCCCGGCAGATGAGGAGATCATCCGGCAGTTAAAGGCAGATTACAGATAGCACAAGGTCTTGGCGTGTGTTCGTCAAGACAATAAAATAATCCAGGTACAGCCCCCAAAGTTGAACCAAAGCCAACAATGGGGGTGTTTTTGTGCATATACCAAAAGGAAGTGCAAATAGAGGCAATGGCCAGACCAGACGAAGCCGCCATGAAAAGGAATAAGCCCGGTTGAATACCGGGCTCATCCCTTCCAGGCCCCTTTCATGCACTGTCCGCGCGCTGGGGTCAGTGCACAGGGGTGCTGCTGCCTTTATCCTTGCTTATGCTTTGTGTCAGGGCGCCGTTTGCGCTGGCACCAGCACGCACAGGGCGTTGTTGGGTACCAGGGCATGCGCGCTGCGGTTGCCGGCTTCATCGGTTACAATGGTGGTTTCCGGGTAGGTGATGGCATCGCTGTCCGCCTGCCACACGGCAATTGCGACGGATTGCATGTCCGCCTTAAGCGGGAAGGAGACCTCCACCCATTCATCCTCAGCGGCGTCGGAAAGCGCAACCTGGAATACCTCGGTAAGCATCTTTGCTTCGGCCATTTCAGCCTTCACCGCAGGGGAGAACTCCTCTTGCGATACCTGACGAATGGTGATCACGGTTTCCGTTGCTGCTCCTGCCTTGAAGTGCTGCATCGGCACCACCACGCTGATTTGCTCACGCTGTGCGGTAAACGAAGCAACACCCTGGGCAACCGCGGCCTGCACAAAGGTGGGTTTGAACACCCAATGCAAGGTGGTTTCCGGCTTGGCATCCGGTTGTTTGGCCTGCACTGCGGCAATCACAAGGGTTTTTTCACCAGACGCTTGCGGCGCAAGCTCTACATCATACTGCACGGCCTGGTTCTCCTCACCAAACACCACTTCTTCGGCTAATTGCTCAATGGCAGGTTCCGGCGTGTTGGTGGGGCGCCTGGTGGGCACTGGCGTAGGCCGCTTAGTGGGTGCTGGGGTGGGTGCAGCTGTCGGCACAGCGGTGGGTGCCGGCGTGGGCGTGGGCGCAGCCGTCGGTACAGCGGTGGGTGCCGGCGTGGGTGTAGGTGTAGGTGTAGGTGTAGGTGTAGGCAGCACCAATGTCAGTGTTACTACTGGTGTAGGACCAAACACAAATCTAACTACTACTTCTGGTACTAGTACTGCGCATACCAACACTCCTACACCTAACAGTGTATCTACAACCACAGGTGTAGGTGTGGAT
>JAAYFC010000042.1 GCA_012728435.1 Clostridiales bacterium
AACCTCGAAAACCTGGCTGAAAAACGCTCAGGCAAGCATTCCGATTCTAACTACTGGCAAAACAAGCCCATTGTACCAAGCGCTGCATGGCCTTTCCTCTTTCTCTGTCGCCTGACTACCTACAATATCTTGACGCGATCGCTCAAGAGCGCTCATGTTGACATGCGTTACAAGCGGGTATATACTGTGCACATTCGTGGATGAGGGCGGACAAGCTCCCGGATGACCACCAAAAGAGAGGCAGCGCCAAGGCTGGAAGCGCGGCCGGGCAGGTATCCAGGCAGTACCACCGCCGGACAGGAACGCGGGATGCGCGATACAGCATCAAAGAGGGGCCGGCATAGCTGGCAATCTGGGTGGAACCGCGGAGCACATCATCCGTCCCAATGTGGGATGGGTGTTTTTCTTTTATCAAAACCTAAAACAGGAGGAAGTCATGATTATTTCCGTCAAAGGACAAGAAAAAGAGTTTGAACCCGGGGTATCTGCCCTGGATGTGTTCAAGGAGCTGGACCGGGAAGCGCGCAAAGACGCCATCGCCGCGCGGATTAACGGCAAATTTATTGAATTGATGGTGCCCATTCATGAAGGCGGGGAGCTGGTTCCTTTGGGCTTTGAGGACGAGGAAGCCCGCCACCTGCTGCGCCATACTGCCAGCCATGTGATGGCCAGCGCGGTAAAAAACCTCTTCCCCAATGCCAAGCTTGCCATCGGGCCGTCCATTGAAAACGGCTTTTACTACGACTTTGATGTGGAAGAGCCCTTCCAACCGGAGGATCTGCAAAAGATAGAGCGGGAGATGGCACGCATCATTAAGCGAAACGAACGGGAGGAGCGTTTTATCCTGCCACGTGAGGAAGCCATCGCCTTGATGAAAGAACGGAACGAGCCCTACAAGGTGGAGCTGATTCATGACCTGCCGGATGAGGAGGAGCTGTCCTTCTACCGCCAGGGTGACTTTGTGGACCTGTGCGCAGGCCCGCACCTGCCATCTACTGGCAAGGTCAAAGCCTTTAAGCTGACCAGCCTGGCAGGCGCATATTGGCGCGGAAACGAGAAAAACAAGATGCTGCAGCGCATCTATGGAACTGCCTTTTACGATAAAGAGGAGCTTGAGGATTACCTGCATAAGCTGGAAGAAGCCAAAAAGCGCGATCACCGGCGTCTTGGCCGCGAATTGGATTTGTTTGATATTATGGAGGAGGGCCCGGGCTTCCCCTTCTACTACCCTAAGGGCATGGTGCTGCGCAACACGCTGGAGGAGTACTGGCGTGAGGTGCATCAACAGCACGGGTATGAGGAGATTAAAACCCCGGTCATCTTAAGCCGCGACCTGTGGGAACGCAGCGGCCACTGGGATTATTACCGCGAGAATATGTATACCACCAAAATAGATGAGCGTGATTTCGCCATCAAGCCCATGAACTGCCCTGGCAGCATCCTGACCTTTAAGCGCAAGCTGTGGAGCTACCGGGATTTGCCCGTGCGCAATGGAGAGTTGGGCTTGGTGCACCGACATGAGAAATCCGGCGCCCTGCATGGCTTGATGCGCGTACGCTGTTTTACACAGGATGACGCCCATCTGTATATGACGCAGGAGCATGTGAAGGACGAGATCATCGGCGTGTATCAGCTCAGCCAGCTAATTTATAAGACCTTTGGCTTTGAGTATCGGGTGGAGCTGTCCACGATGCCAGAGGACCACATCGGGACAGAGGAAATGTGGGAAGTAGCCACGGCAGGCCTGCGTGACGCATTGGAAGAGTTGAAGGTGCCTTACATCCTCAACGAGGGTGACGGCGCGTTCTATGGCCCCAAAATTGATTTTCATCTAAAAGACAGCATCGGCAGAACCTGGCAGTGCGGCACCATCCAGCTGGACATGAACCTGCCAGAGCGCTTTGATTTAACCTATACCGGCGCAGACGGCGAGAAGCATCGCCCTGTCATGATTCACCGCACCATCTACGGATCCATGGAACGCTTTATCGGCATATTGGTGGAACACTTCGGCGGCGCCTTCCCCCTGTGGCTCTCCCCCGTCCAAGCGCGCATCCTGACCATCACCCACCGCGCGGATCAAGCCGCCCAGAAATTGAAGAAGGAACTGGAAGCAGCGGGAATCCGGGTGGAGATTGACCTGCGCAACGAAAAGATTGGTTTTAAGGTACGCGAAGCGCAGATGATGAAGGTCCCCTACATGTTGGTCATCGGTGACCGTGAGGCCGAGGAAGGCACGGTGTCCATCCGTAACCGCAAAGGACAAGCCATCAACGGCGTCAACCATGAAGCCTTAATCCGGACGCTGAAAGCGGAGATTGACAGCAAAAACCTGGAACAAAGCGACGTGTTTGAGTAAGTATTGTAATCATAAGTAACTGCGAGGAGCCGGAAGGCTCCTCATTTTTAGCGCACAAAAAAACGCCGAGTTCATCGACGTTCTTGTTTTGGCACCTCCGACGGGAATCGAACCCGTGTTGCCGCCTTGAGAGGGCGGTGTCCTAGACCGCTAGACGACGGAGGCAGGCTGGCTGGGGAACCTGGATTTGAACCAAGACTATGCGAGTCAGAGTCGCAGGTGCTGCCGTTACACCATTCCCCAATGCTGACAACGCCTTGTGATTATATCTATAGATACTGCGGTTGTCAAGGGTGCGTATGATATTTTGTGCTCTTGTCACTTGAACTTTAGTTGGCTGCCCGTTCCTCCAGCATCTCTTTGACCTTCATCAGCCGGATCAAGGCGCCGCGCTCGTTTTCCTCCAGCTTCATGGTGATGTAGCGGATGGTCTCCTCAAACTGCGGGATCATCACGTATTCCAGCGCGTTCACGCGGCGCCGTGTCTTTTGAATCTCATCAGCCAGAAGGCCGGTTGTCTTTTCGATCTCCGCCAGCTGGATTAGGAGTGGCAGCACCTGAGCCATGGTCTCAATGGCGCCGTCTAACTGGGCTGAGGTATCAGCCAGGCCATAGGGCAACACTGTTTTTGAAACGCTTTCCTCGTCCATGGCAAATACAGGCACACGCACGGACAGGATGGATCTGCGGTCCATCGTGATGGCAGCTTCCCTGGCCGGATACAGCAGCGCCTGGTGCAGGGCGCCTGGCTCCATCACCGCGCGGGCAAGGGCAAAATCCTGCAAAGCCGCGCCCAATTCCTGCTCTACCTGCTTGCGGATTTTGGCGTTCTCCTTCACCAGGACGATGAAACGGCGCACCAACTCGTCCCGCTTATCCTTCAGCAGCTTATGGCCGCGCTTGGCTGTGACCAGCCTGCGCTTCATGAGCGTCAGCTCCATGCGGGTAGGGTTTACGCGCAGGACAGCCATTTAGTTGTCCTCCTCCTCGTGCTTTTGCAAAAACTCATCCAGCATGTCATCCCGGATACGGCGCAGCTCCGACCGCGGCAGCATGCTTAGCAGATCCCAGCCCAGGTTAAGGGTCTCCTCAATGGAGCGATCAGTCTGATAGCCCTGGGAGACATACTGTTCCTCAAAGGCGTCGGAGAAAGCGGCATATTTCTTGTCCATGTCGGTTAAGGAGCCTTCACCCAGGATGACCGCCAGCTCCTTGGCGTCTTTGCCGCGGGAATAGGCCGCGAACAGCTGGTTCATGGTGGAGGCGTGGTCCTTGCGCGTCTTGCCCTCGCCGATGCCCTTGTCCTTCAGGCGGGACAGGGAGGGCAGCGCATCAATGGGCGGGGTGATGCCGCGGCGGTACAGGTCGCGGTTTAAAATGATTTGGCCTTCGGTGATGTAACCCGTCAGGTCTGGAATCGGGTGCGTCTTGTCGTCCTCGGGCATGGTCAGGATGGGAATCTGCGTGATGGACCCTTCCTTGCCGTCAATGCGTCCAGCGCGCTCGTACATGCTGGCCAGGTCCGTGTACAGGTAGCCGGGATAGCCGCGGCGTCCAGGCACTTCCTTGCGCGCGGCGGACACCTCACGCAGGGCTTCGGCATAGTTGGTGATGTCGGTGAGGATAACCAGCACGTGCATGTCCTTCTCATAGGCCAGGTACTCCGCCGCGGTCAGCGCCATGCGCGGGGTGGAGATGCGCTCTATCGCTGGGTCATTGGCCAGGTTCATAAACAGCACCGCGCGCTCTATCGCGCCGGTCCGCTTAAAGTCGCTGATGAAATAGTCGGCCTCCTCAAAGGTGATGCCGATGGCGGCAAAGACCACCGCAAACCGGGTGTCCTGCCCCAGCACCTTCGCCTGGCGGGCTATTTGTGTTGCCAGCTGTGCGTGCGGCAAACCGGAACCGGAAAACACAGGCAGTTTCTGCCCGCGCACCAAGGTGTTTAAGCCGTCGATGACGGAAATGCCAGTCTGGATGAACTCACTTGGGTAGTCCCGCGCGGCGGGGTTCAAGGGCGTGCCATTGATGTCCATTCGCTTGTCCGGGATGATGGCCGGGCCGCCATCCTTGGGGTTGCCCATGCCGTCAAACACACGGCCAAGCATATCTTCGGACACCGACAGCTCGATGCTGCGGCCCAGAAAACGGACTGTGCTGGTGTCCATTTGTAAGCCGTTGCTGCTTTCAAACAATTGGACCAAGGCGGTATCACCGCTGACTTCCAGCACTTTACCGCGCCGGATGTTGCCATCCGCTTCGCGGATTTCCACTAACTCGTCATAGGTGACGCCTTCGACCCCCTCGGCCATCATCAGCGGGCCGACCAATTCCTTGATTGTGCGATATTCTTTAAGCATTCTGCAGCCCTCCCCGGTTAATCAGCGCGTTGGCCTGGCTTGCTAACTCCGACTCGATATCATCAAAAATCGCCAAATTATCCTCCGGGATGTATTTGGCGCGGCCAATGCGCTCCCTGACCTTCAGGGTGATGACCTCTGACAGATTCGCCCCGGAATCCAGCGCCTGCTGACCTTTGTCCGCAAAATCCAGAATCAGGCGCAGCATGCGGTATTGCTTGGCCAAAGAAGTATAGGTGTCCACCTCATCAAAAGCATTTTGATGCAGATAGTCCTCGCGGATGGACCGGGCAACCTCCATCGTCAAGCGATCGCGCCAGCCCAAGGCGTCTGTGCCCACCAGGCGGACAATCTCCTCCAACTCGCTCTCATCTTGCAAAATTGTCATGGTCTTAAGCCGCAGCTCATTCCACTCAGGCGAGACATGGTCAGTAAACCACTCGCTTAGGTTGTCTGAATACAGGGAGTAGGACAAAAGCCAGTCAATCGCCGGGAAATGGCGGCGGTAGGCCAACTGCGCGCTGAGGCCCCAGAATACCTTGACAATGCGGAGCGTCGCCTGAGACACCGGCTCTGAAATATCGCCGCCCGGCGGTGATACAGCGCCAATGGCAGAGATGGCACCCCTGCGCCCGTCGCTGCCCAGGCAAATCACCTGACCCGCGCGCTCATAAAACTCTGCAATGCGGCTGGACAGGTAGGCGGGGTAGCCTTCCTCGCCCGGCATCTCTTCCAAGCGGCCGCTCATCTCGCGCAGCGCTTCCGCCCAGCGGCTGGTGGAATCGGCCATGATGGCGACGGTATAGCCCATGTCGCGGAAGTATTCCGCGATGGTGATTCCGGTGTAGATGGACGCCTCACGCGCCGCGACCGGCATGTCTGAGGTGTTGGCGATCAGCACCGTCCGCTTCATCAGGGTCTCCCCCGTGCGCGGGTCGTGCAGTTCTGGGAACTCCTTGAGCACGTCGGTCATCTCGTTGCCGCGCTCGCCTCAGCCCACATAGACGATGATGTCTGCCTCTGCCCATTTCGCCAGCTGGTGCTGCACCACCGTCTTGCCCGAGCCAAAGGGGCCGGGGATGGCGGCGACACCGCCTGAAGCGATTGGGAACAAGGTATCAATCACGCGCTGCCCGGTAATCATCGGGATTTTGGGTGACAATTTTTCTTGATAAGGGCGGCCGGTTCGAACTGGCCAGCGCTGCATCATCGTGATCTGTCGCTCCTGACCGTTTTCGTCCGTAACCACACAGATGGTATCCGTCACACGGGCCTTGCCTGAGTGGATGGATGTGACCATGCCCGCAAGACCCCGAGGCACCATAATCTTGTGCGAAACCACCGCGGTTTCCTGTACCGCGCCCAGGATATCGCCGTGCGACACCTGATCCCCCACCGCCACCTGCGGGATAAAATCCCACTCGCGCTCGCGGTTTAAGGCAGGTTCCTCTATGCCGCGGGTGATACGGTCGCCCGCACGTTCCCTGATGCGGTTGAGCGGGCGCTGGATGCCGTCAAAAATGGATTCAATCAGCCCAGGTCCCAATTCCAGGGATAGCGGCGCGCCAGTGGATTCCACCGGTTCACCCGGCCCTAAGCCGCTTGTTTCCTCATAGACCTGGATGGATGCCTGATCCCCACGCAACTCCAGTATCTCACCGATTAAACGATGTTTGCTCACGCGCACAACATCAAACATGCGCGCAGAGGACATCCCCTCCGCGACAATCAGGCTTCCTGCCACTTTGATGATTTTGCCCTGGGCCATGAAATCTCCCTCGTTTCTGTCTTATCAGTTTTGTTGTGTCAAGATATCCGCGCCGATGGCTTTAATGACGTTCTCACGCAGCAACTGCGCGCCAAAGCCATCGCTGCCCTTGATGCCCGGAATGGGGATAATCGCCGTTTCCATCATCTGGTCATAGCGCGCCAGCGCCTCCGGCACAAGCCGGGCCGCTGCTTCCGTGATGAAAATAACAGGCACGCCATCGCGGCTTAACCGGTGAATGGCGGTTGAAACCTCCTCCTTGGTTGTCGCGGGAACTGCAACGGCGCCAATGGCCTTAAAAGCCAGGATGGCGTCCTCCTCCCCCACAACACCCATGCGGAACAGCTTACTGGCCATAGGCTTCACGCAACCTTTCCCGGATCAGCTCCGGTTTGAAGTCATTTAACTTGCCCGCCATGATGAGACGGACTGCGCCAGCCTCCCGCTCGTGCGCCAGCAGCCAGCCAATGAGCACTTCTATGGCGAAGGGCTCGTACCGGTGCGGGCGAAAGAGCGACAGCAGATGGTCATCTGCCGCCTTCTCAAGCGCGGGCAGCCGCTTGCTGTCCTCCTGCGCGCTTGAAAGCGCAAGTTTAACAAGCTTTGGATAGGTAGAAAACGCGGGGAGCAGTTTCTCCGGCTTTTTTTGAATCACCAGCCACTCCTGCTCGCTGACAGTGCCGCCTGGCAGCAGCACATCTTTGAGGGCAATCCCCTCTGTTTGCATGTTGTTAAGCCGCAAAAAGGAGACCGCGTTTTGCAGATCCACCTTGCCTTTGAAATAATCTTTCGCTGCCGTTGACCTGCTGGACTGGATGCGATCAAAAATCATGCTGTAGAGCGCCTTGTCTATCTGCACATCTATCTCCATGGGGTTGATGTGCAAAACAATCCGCTTTTCAAGTGCCTCCATCACCTGCGAAAAGGCTGCCGGCAGCTTCCTGTAATCATGCTCCGTTACAGCGTGCTGTAAGGTATCAAGCGCGATGGTGCCGCAGCCGCTTAAGCGCTCCGGTTGGGTTTCCAGGATGCGCGCCTTGAAAAGGGATTTTAAGTTCTGCGCGTCGTGGCGCAGCAAAAAGGCATCAGTCAAGGCTGGGTCAGGTGTTATTTCACGCAGGCGATGGCAGGCCTCCTCCAGCATGTTGATGCTAAGGCGTTCCACATCACGGCCGTCTGACTCAGGCCAGCCCATCTCCACCAACAGGTGCAGGGCCTCCGGATAACTGGCAGCGGAAAGCAACCGCTCCAGCTGCGCCTCCCCCAAGGGTTTGCGGGCTGTGGCGCGCACGCGGCCAACCGCATAGGCAATGCTTGATTGCGGCATAAACCCTCCCTCAGCCTTGTTCCTGTGGAAACAGGATGGCAGCCACCCTGGTTTCCAACTCTTCCCGCTTGGTGTCCAGCAGCGCGTTAAAGGTGCAGTGCATCTCACTTTGCTGGGTCTTCAGTACAAGGCCGCTGACACCTGGATAGCGGGCGGGGTCCATCTTCAGCTGCCCAGGTTTGCCAGCTTTTATCAAGCGCTCGTTGACGTTTTGCACAAAGGCTTCGGTAAAGAAGCTGTCGTTCACCTCGCCTGCTTGTAAAACCTCTTTCCCTGAAGCGTTGCTTAGCACCAGGTCACTCATCAGCTGCGCGACCTGGTCTTTGGGTGTTTGGTTTAACTGCGCAAGCGCTGCTTGAAAAGCCTCATCAATTACCTCGCGTTTCATGCTGACGAAATCCTTGCGCTCCTCCAGCATGAAAAGCCGCTTGATGCGGTCCTCCTGTACGTCGGTTTCCGCCTTGGCCATTGCCTTGGTCTCCTGCTGCATGGTGGCAATGCGCAGGGCGGAGCTTTCATAGATGTCCTCCGCACGTCCCTTGGCCTCTTTGAGCATCCGGTCAGCCGCTTCCTGGGCCTCCTTATGGATGAGGTCCAAAATAGGCTGGGTGTTGATTGTGCTCATACAAACTTGACGGAGTTGACCAGGATAAAGGAGATAAGCAGCGCCAGCACCGCGTAGGTTTCCACCATAACGGTCATTGTGATGGCCTTACCGGACATGTCCGGATGCTGACCAACCATGAGCATGCCCGCGGACGCCACCTTGGACTGGTGCATGGCGGAAAGATAGCCAACAATGGCAACCGGCAGCACAGCCGCTACCAGCGCGATGCCCTCGTACAGGCCAACTGCCTTCAACTCGCCGCCTAAGGCACCAATATTAACCATGATGATGACACCAATCAAGAAACCATAAATACCCTGGGTGCCGGGCAGAATCTGCAGCACCATCAGCTTGGAGTTGACCTCCGGGTTCTCTGTGGAGACACCTGCAGAGGTTTGGCCTGCCAAGCCCACCGCCTTGGCGGAGCCGTAGCCCGCGATGAAGGTGGACAGGAATACCGCGACGAATGCCAGGATTTGACCGATTGTGAGCTGTTCTAACATGAAAGATCCTCCTCAATTAAATGCAAATGATGCTTTATTCGTGAATCCGCACATAGCGCGGCGCGAAACGAAGGGGTTTGAAAGGCTTGCCGCCTTCCTCGTAGAATTTGCCGAAAAACTCGATGTACTGCAACCTGCAGGAGTGTACATAAGCACCCAGGGTGTTGATGGCGGCGTTAAACAAGTGTGCGCCCACAAACACCACCGCGCCAATCACCATGCCAATGATGCCGCTGCTGGTAAGCATGCCCACCAGCCGGTTGATGACCATGCCGATTACACCGGTCGCCAAGCCCATGCCAAACAGGCGCATATAGCTGAGCAAATCCGATATCCAGCCTGTAATATTGTACAGCGCGCCAAAGCCTGATATGAGGCGTTTGATGGGGTTGTTGGATTTCTCGCGTCCCGCGGTGACCAGGATAATTCCGGCACTGATGATTGCCATCCACTTGCCGATTTCTTTGGTCTGCGGGAGCAACAGCAGTCCCAGCCCAACAATGAGAGCAATCCAGCTGAACTGATCATATACAGCGCTCATCGGGTCCTTGTTTTTAAAGTTCTGAACCGCGCCCACCATCAATCCGGCAAACAGGTGCAAAGCGCCAACACCGATGCACAAGCCCATCACAGGCAGGGAGTTGTTGACCGGATCAAACACAGAGGGCCAGGGCGAGAAACCAAACCAGGTGTTGTACATCGCGCCCCAGAACAAGGTGGCAACGCCACCGCCGCAGAGAATCCAGAAGATCTTGCGCGCGCCTTCTGATGGCTTCAATATTTTGACCAAAATGGGAATCAACAAGGCCATCATCAGCCCGTAGCCTGCGTCTGATACCATCATGCCAAAGAAGCAGGCAAAAAAGGGCATCATCGCCGGGGTCGGATCCATGGTGCCGTTCTTGGGCAGGGCAAACCCTTCGACAACTGCCTCATAAGGGCGCACCATCGCGTTGTTCTGCAATAAAACGGGTGGGTCGTCCGCATCCGTCGGGTCTGACACCAACACCTGAGTAGTGGGAAACTCGCTCCTCATCGCATCCAACAAGGGTTCCACTGAGGGCTTGGGAATCCAGCCCTCCAACATGGACACGCTGTGGGTATGGGCCATCGTTTCCTGCGCCTGCAGACGCGCCTTTTTAGCGCTTAAGGCTTCAAAGGCCAGCCGTAAATCGGGCAGGTGGACAGCCAGCTTGCGGAGCTGCTCTTCGATGGCCTTCTCCTCGTCCTCAAGCGCGGTGCGGTCCTGTTGGATTGCGTTCATTTGGTCTTTGGGCGTCAGTTTCCCGGTTTGGGGCGCTGCTGGGGTATAGCCCGCGGCGCGCAGGTCCTGCAGGAACTCCTCCACGACGCTCTTGTGCACCACGGCTAAAAAGTATGCAGTCGCGCTGATGTTGGACAGCTGCGAGATGCTGACAGGCCGACCTTCCCAAGCTGAAATCATATCGTTCAGCTTGCGGTTTGGCATGCTGCCGGTCAGCACGCGCGTTGTCGCTGTGGCCTTTAGCTCATCTGCTGGGATATCCAGGTTGAGCCAAGGGATCAACTGGCTTTCAAGCTGTTCTAAGCGTGTTTCGCTGCCGCGCTTCTCCCCGCTTCTGCGCATCAGCTCCTCCACCTGCTCTACAACCTGCAGCACGCTGATCAGGTTGTCCGCCTCCAGCGCCTCGCGCGGGGCGAGCGGGAGTGGTTTAAACATGGACTGCTTTTCGGCGTCGTATTTTGACAGACGGCTGATGGTCCATTTGATGCGGTTTTGTGTATCTTCCGCAGTAAGTTTCTGCTCATGATTCAGCGCGCCGGCCTGGCCCTCATCCACCTCAACCGGGATGAGTTGCACACAGCCCGCGCGCTGTAAAAATTGAAGCAAGCGTGTATGGTCGCGCTTCATGGTCAAGGCCTGGAGGCGTTGCATATCAACGATGGCCATTGATCACCTCGTTGATGATAAACTGGGCAGCGTCAGCAACCCGGTCCTGGGCTTGTTGAACCACCGCCGTTAAGGCCGCCCTGGTTTCTGTCTGCTGCGTTTTCAGCTGTGCTTCCACCTGGGTTTTGCGCTCATCCAGAATGGATTGGAACAAGGCGCGGTGATCGACCGCGGCCTTGCGCTCATCCTCGATCGCTTTGCTCTCGGCGTTTTTGATCATATCGTTCGCTGATTGCTGCGCTTCGTGCAGCAGCTTGGAGGCTTTTTGTTCCTCGTCCTTAATAATGCTTAATACATCAAATGCCATCGCACACCTCAAAACGCTATATTCCTAAAACAGACTATAACATATTTACACGAATAATCAATGCTCCTTTTAGTATACATGAAAATTTTGTTTATTTTTGTATTTTTGTAGCTGCCTTCAAAATCTCTTCTGGGCTTGCGCAGTGGACAGAGGCTTGTTATACTAAATGGCGTTGTATTGATTTTTGAAAGGAAGACACAAGATGTTCGAATGGATTTTTAAACTGCCCCAGGCCATGGCTGAAGCTGCCCCCGCTGCCGGCGCCCCCGGTTCACCCGACCCGGCCAGCCCCGCTGGACTGATCTCGATGTTCCTGCCAATGGTGCTGATTATTGGCGTATTCTACTTCCTGATGATCCGCCCGCAGCGCAAAAAGGACAAGAAGGTCAAGGAAATGCTGGCCAACTTAAAGCCGGGCGACCGCGTATGCACCATCGGCGGCATCTATGGCACCATCAAGGGGCTGCGCGAGGATGACGTCATCTTAAGCGTCGGCCACAGCGATACCGAAATTGTGTTCGCGCGCTGGGCCATCCGTAATGTGTAAGCTGTGACGGTCGAAAACGAAGGCGAGATTTTGACCTGATTAAAGCGATGTAAACGCCAGACACAAGCGCCCGATTGCTTTGGGCGCTTTCTTGTTTAATGAGGAGTTCGTAATGCAAAGGATTGATCAGCGAAGCGCAGACCAGCTACGGCCCTGTAGCATCCAGACCGACTTTGTGGGCACAGCGGACGGCAGCTGCCTGATTGCTTGTGGCGGCACACGGATTATCGTCACCGCCTCGGTGGATAATAGCGTGCCCCCCTTCCTGCGCGGGAGAGGGCAAGGCTGGCTGACCGCGGAATACGCGATGCTGCCTGCCTCCACCCGCCGGCGCAAAGCCAGGGACGGCATAAAACGCGACAGCCGTGGCGTGGAGATCAGCAGGCTGATTGGCCGCTCCCTGCGCCAAGCCATCGATTTGAGCCGTTTGGGCGAGCGCACCATCACCATCGACTGTGATGTGCTGGAGGCAGATGGCGGAACCCGCACGGCTGCCATCACCGGCGGTTTCGTTGCCCTGTGCCTTGCCATTGACCGTTTAATCAAACAAGGACATTTAAAGGAATCTCCCATCAAAAGCCAGGTGGCCGCCGTTAGCTGCGGCCTGGTTGGCGGCACTGCCCTGCTGGATTTGTGTTATGTCGAGGACAGCCAGGCGCTGGCGGACATGAATTTTGTAATGAATGAGGATTTGGGCTTAATTGAAGTGCAGGGCACAGGTGAAGGCGCGGCCTTTCCCGTCAGTGCGCTGGTTGAGCTGCTTGAATTGGCTCAAAAGGGCGTTCGCGAATTGATGGGCATCCAAAGGGACGCGCTGGGTGAGCGCGCAGGCTTGATTTCTCAAAAACAAACGCTGATTTTGGCCAGCGCCAATCAACACAAGATTGAGGAATTGCGGCACATGCTCGGCTGCCGCTTTAAGGTGATTGGCATGCGGGAAGCAGGGTTTATGGAGGAGATTGAGGAGACAGGCCAGACCTTTGCTGACAATGCCATTAAAAAGGCAGAAGCTGTGTGCAACGCGACCGGTTACCTGAGCCTTGCGGACGATTCGGGGCTGGAGGTGCTTACCCTGGACGGCGCGCCGGGGGTGACCAGTGCCCGTTTTGCCGGCAAGCATGGTGATGACCAAGCTAACAACCGCCGCCTCCTGGAGTTGATGGAGCAGTTGGATGAACGCGCCGCGCGCTTTGTGAGCGTGCTGGCTTTGGCTTCCCCTTTCGCCCCAACGCAAGTTTTTACCGGCATCTGTGAGGGCGTAATCACCCGGGAACCGCGCGGGGAAGGCGGCTTTGGCTATGACCCGCTGTTTGAAATTGAAAGCGGACAGACCTTCGCGCAGTTGAGTGAGGAAGAGAAAAACAAGATCAGCCACCGCGCAAACGCGATGAAGCTGCTGCTGGAAGCGCTTACATGAAGATTCTGTTGCTGAGTGACTCGCACGGAAACTCAGAGCATTTGGCAGCTATCAAAAAGGTGCTGGCTGCGCAGCGTGATGTTGACGCGCTTTTGTTCGCAGGCGACGGCCACGGTGACATGAGCAGGTTGAATGCGGCCTGCCCCGTATATGAGGCGCGCGGAAACTGTGACCTGTTCAGCCGGCAACCTGATGAGCAGCTGCTGCAATTTGGGGATATCAAGTTGTTTTTGACGCATGGACACCTGTACGGCATCAAGCACGGGCTGTCCAAGTTGGCGGTAGCCGCCAAAACAAAAGGCGCGCGCGTCGCGATCTACGGCCATACCCACCTGCAGGAAATCAACCTGATTACAGGAGTTCACTGCATCAACCCAGGTGCCTTATCAAGCGGCGAATACGCCATCCTTTATCTTGATTCAAGCGGGGTCAAAGCCCAGTTTTTTCACTTGTAATAAACAACTATACGTAGTTTTCGGATTCAGACATTGAATACTTTCGCAACCCCTTGGGGTAATGGTTTTTCAGCTGAGCATCAGATGCCTTGGCCCAGCCCAGCGGCCAGCCATCAAGGGAAGGTGCAACAAAACCGGTTGTAACTTGATCCTTTGTGCTGAGGACTTCCCCTCGGCGGTAGGCATCCGCTTCAGCCAAGGTCAAGGGCAGTGTCCTTCGCGGCTCCCCAGCCAGCGCCAGCGCGTGATCAGGCCGAATGGTTTTGCCAACCCGTTGCGCGATATGCAGCCCCGCGCGCAGGACGCGGAAGCCTGTCAGCGGCGGGCAGCCCGCCGGAAGCTGCACGAAGGTATCTCCCAGCTGATCATTGATGTCCAACTTGTCCATCACCCAATCCAAAACGAGTTTGTGAATACTTTGATCTTCTATTTTAGCCGGGAGTTTGGCCAATCCTACTTTCTCCAACTCTCCGCGCTTTTTAAGCATCGCTATAAAATGCCCCTCCCCCTGCACCCGATGCGGCCACAGCCGCAGCATCCCCTCCAACGCGTCCGGCAAACCAGGCAGGGTGAATGCGTTCAACTGAACATCCGGGAGCGATTGCAAGAGGGCATTGAGTACGCCTTCATTCTCCACATCGTTGAAAGTGCAGGTGCTGTATACCAAGGTTCCGCCAGGCTTCAGCATCCGTTCCGCCTCACACAATATCTCTTTTTGGCGCGCGGCACACAGCGCGGGCGTAGCCGCCGTCCAATACCTCCTGCTGAGAGGATCCTTCCTGAACATGCCCTCGCCCGAGCAGGGCGCGTCCACCAGCACACGGTCAAAGGTTTCCGGGAAGGACCTGGCCAATTCAGAAGGCGTGTTGGACAGCACCACCGCGTTTTTGATGCCCATCCGCTCGATATTGCGGGAGAGCTCCCGTGCGCGCGGCAGCACCGGGTCATTTGCAATGAGCACACCCCTCCCCCGCATCATGTCCGCCAACTGCGTCGCCTTGCCGCCGGGCGCCGCACACAAATCCAGCACGCGCTCCCCAGGCTGCGGGTTCAGTGCAGCGGCAGCGGCCATGGCGCTGGGCTCCTGGATATAATAGGCGCCTGCCCAGTGCAGGGGATGTGCACCGGGCTGAGTTCCCGGTCTTAAATAATACGCGTTTATCGCCCAGGGTACGCATGACGTACACCACTCGTTTTGTGGGGCTTTCCTCCGCGCGGAAAACCGCAGCGCGCGGCTGGGCAGTTCTTCAAAAGAATGTAAAAAGTCGCCCATGTCTGTGGGCAACAGATGGGCGATGGATTGAACAAACCCCTGAGGCAGCGCATGCTGTAATCCGCTCATTGCGGGGGATGCTCCCGGGACGCTTGCTCCTGCGGCAGCTGCGGGCTGTGCTGCTCACGGTAGGCATAGTCCTGCGGATAATAAGGCTTGTGGTAGGCCGCTTCCTGCAGGATGGGCGGCTCAAGGCTGTTAACCACCTCAATCTCATCGTTGGAGGTAAACAGGGTGTCGCGGATGGATTTAAGCACATTTGCGCTGTGCTTACGCCTGGTTTCCACGCGCCGCCTGCGGGTGGAAGGCTGCGCTTCAGGCGCAAGGGCCTGCTGCTCCTCAGCTACATAAAGCTGGGAAGGGTCATAGGCCTCTTCCTGCTGCGGTTGGACGGCTTGCAAGGGGGTATCCTGCACCATTTTAGGATCTGTCCAGTCAGAGAGATCCGTGTATGTCATGTCCTTTGTGTGCGGAATATGCGCGATGGGCACCTCACACAGGTTTTCCCAAGGCAGATGCGGCACAAAAACGGGCGGCTCTTCTGGCACTGGAGGTTGTGCCTGGTAGAAAACATCCTCTATGGGCGCTTCCTGTTGAGGTTCTGCCTCAAGGAAGGCTGGCTGCTCCTGGTAGTTTGTCTGCTCAAAATCAAAATAGATGGGCTCGTCATAAAAGACATCCCGGGTTTGATGATATTCCTGGTATTCCGGCAAATCCAGCGGTGAATGATCCAGGTCCTCCATATAGCTTTGGGTTTGTACCAGGCGCCGGCGACCGATAAAGCGGCGCAGCCAGGAGCTCCACACGTAATAGGGCCGCCAGCGGATGAGCCAGATGATGTAGTCTATGATTGTACCTGCCAGCAGCAGGATGATAATGAGCGGAAGCCAAAACCGTTGCAAAAAGCCCGTAAAGCCTGCAGAGTTATTGGTGATCATATTCCAAAGGCCGTTGAACAGGCTGCCTGTCCATCCCAGCAGCAGTGCAAACAGCCGGTCTGCGATAATATTCATGCTTAATTGCCTTTATTGGTGACCACGGGCCCAATCTCCACGGTGACATACACTGCGTTGTCACTCATGTGCAGGACACCCTGGGGCTTTTCCACCCGCAGCGCCCGGATGACGGTGTCGCTTAAACCTTCCACGTCAATAACAGAGGACAGATCCAGCAGTTTAAGGCTGGCCAGCTCGTCTTCATTGCCAGCTATACGCACCTGGGGCGGATCCGCGGTCACCTTGATAACCTGGTATCCTTCCGCGACTTTGCCTTTGAGCAGGCCTGTCAGGTTGATGTCTGCAAATTTGGTGGGATAGATGACCTGCTCTACCAGCAGGGTGTCCAACAACACGTTCTCACTGGTTACACTGATGAGGTTGCTTTTAATTTCTGTCCCGTCCGCCGCGAGCAGCTTAAAGGGAACCGCGCTGTATTGCACACCGACTGTCAAATCATGCTGGGCGGGGTTGTAGGAAGCGGAGACGGTGCTGATTTTCTCAACCAAAGACCTGGGCCCGGAGATGACCACGTTGTTTGGGTCCGCACTGGTGCTGGCGCTGTAGTAGCCCTCCGGCGTCTGGCCGGACTTGGTCAGCTTCACCGGCACACGCCGCCTTGTGATGTATTCATCCACCTTCACCTTGATTTCATTGGTGGACATCCATTCCACCGTGCCAAACGTGGTGGTGGACAAGGTTTGGATGGGCACTGTCTGCTCCCCTGCCTGTGTAATGCGGCTAACATCCACACGGACGGAAAAATTGGCTGGAATCGCGGCGGCATAGGACTTCTGCGGTACCTGTGCCCGCATGCGCAGCGGCGGTAAGTCCTCCAGGCCCTCTACAATAATCAAGCCATTACGCTGCAACAGCTCCACACCCGTGATGGAAATCGGCACATCCGTGAACGTTTTCTCGCGGGTAAGGTTGGGGTCCTCACTGATGAGGGCTCCCCAAACCACCAAGGCCACCAGCAGCGATAGGATCTTCAGCTGCCAGTTGTTGATGATTGCCTGCCGGACGCGCTTAAAAACCGCGCGGTGGAGGGGCTGTTTTTGCTGTGGGCGTGTTTCAGTGCTCACCTTTGGGCGCTGCCTTTCCTTTAACATACTGAGTAACGCGGTTCATGATAGACCTGAACGTCATTTTTTCGTGCTTATACATGCCAGCCAGCACGCGGCTTAGGCTGTCCGCATCCAAATGGCGCGTCAGCTTGCCGCCCTGCGCCATGGAAATAATGCCCGTTTCCTCGGATACGATCAGCACGATGGCGTCGGTCACCTCGCTCACGCCCAGACCAGCCCGGTGGCGTGTGCCCAGCTCCCGGCCCAGGCTGCTGTCATCGCTAAGGGACAGAAAGCAGCCAGCCGCCACGATGCGGTCATCCCGAATAATCATCGCGCCATCGTGCAGAGGGGTGTTGGGCTCAAATACATTGGCGATTAACGGGGCTGAAATCCGTGAGTCAAGCGCGGTGCCAGTATCGATATAGTCCTTGAGTCCTGTTTTTTGCTCAAACACAACCAGGGCGCCGACGCGCCGGCGGGAGAGGCCCAGCAGGCATTGTGTAATCTCAAGCACGATGCGGGAGGATTCGTCCCGATTTTCGCTCAGGTGTGCGACCTTTGTCCCCCGCCCCATCTGCTCCAGTGCCCGGCGCAGCTCCGGTTGGAAGAGGATAAGCAATACAATGGCGCCGTTGCTGACGATGTTGCTAATCAGCCAGTTAAGGGCATTGAAGCCGAGCAAGTTGGAAATCCACCCAATGACAACCAGCAGTAAAAAACCTTTAAAAACTTGTCCTGCCCTGGTTTGCTGGGTCAGCTCAAAAATTTTGTACAGGAGGAAGGCGATGATCAGGATGTCGATCAAATCGCTGAATTGGATGCGGTTAAACAGGTTCCAGAAAAAGGTCTCGATGCTATCGGTAATCTGTCTCATCGGCCTTCTTCCTTTCTTGTCATATACTTGTTAACAGTATACAACAAAAACCGGCAAGTGTGAATCTTATTTAAGTTTTTGTTACAAATTGTTGATAAGCATATCGGGACAGATAAAAAACCGCCCCGGGATGGGGCGGTGACGATGCAAAATGATTGCTTACTGGGCTGCGGCGGCTTCCACGGGATAGACGCTGACTTTCTTGCGCAGCTTGCCGTAGTGCTCAAAACGGACCAGGCCATCTGAGAGCGCAAACAGGGTGTCATCCTTGCCACGGCCTACATTGTTGCCGGGATGGATTTTGGTGCCGCGTTGGCGGACCAAAATGTTGCCAGCCAGGACAAACTGACCGTCCGCGCGCTTGGCGCCCAGACGTTTGCTTTCGCTGTCACGGCCGTTGCGTGAAGAGCCCACGCCCTTCTTGGAAGCGAATAATTGAAGATCAAGCTTTAACATGAACGTTTCCTCCGTTTAACTCAATTCGATAGTTCAATCAGTCTCACATGCTTGGGGTAGGTCTGGCTAAGGTCGTTTGCGCCTTGGTAAAAGGTGCGCAGGATAATCTGGGTTGTATCGTTAGCCTGGGCAGCTTCTGCCTTGAGGTAACCATCTTGCAAAATCGCCTCAACCTGTACGTTTGCCACGCTTTCCAGGGCGTTGGCGCAGGTGGTGGCCAGAAAGGAGATGGCAGCGCAGACGATGTCGTACCCTTTGTCGCCCGCATCCGCGTGGCCGGAGACTTCAAACCCGGTGTAGCAGCCTCGCTCGCCCAGCATGCGAATGACCGTCATTCTCAGCCTTTGATTTGTGTGATTTCCACCTGAGTAAAGGGTTGACGATGACCCTGCTTGCGGCGGTAGTTCTTCTTTGCCTTGAACTTGTAGACGATAATCTTCCTGCCGCGGCCATGGCGAACCACTTTGCCCGTCACGCTTGCGCCGGTGACTTCGGGATCACCGAACTTAACCTCATCGCCAGAAAGAAAGAGAACGGGGAAGCTGACCTTGCTGTTTTCCTTCGCGTTCAGCTTTTCGATGTAGATGGTGTCCCCTTCGGACACACGGTACTGTTTGCCGCCAGTCGCAATGATTGCGTACATACTGCAGCACCTCCAAATGTTTACTCGCCGGGTACAAAGCATCTTCCAGCCCGAGGCAGCATGACATGCTTTTAGGAGCCTCTCCCGAGCGGCCATGGGTTAATATATCACAGCTTGCAGGCGCTGGTCAAGGTTTATTCATTGGAAATATACACTAAACCGGAAAAGTGTTTTTTGATTGACGCGGGTGAAACCACTCCATAAAATGTAGACAGTTATTGTGATGAAGCAGGAGGTAAAGGCTATGATTGCGGATAGAATTGAGCGGCTGCAGCTGTACTATGGCATGCACCCCAATTTGGACAAGGTGATCCTCGCGCTGCGCGGGATGGATCTTGACGACATGCCAAACGGCCGGCATGAGATTTCGGGTGAGGACGTTTTCCTCAACATCATGGACACGGAGTTAAAGCCGGTCACCGCTTGGGAGGCTCATCGGAATTACATCGATTTGCAGTTGGTGCTCAAGCACGAGGAAACCATCGCCTGGGCACCGATTGACCAGATTTCGGGCTTTTCTGCCTATGACGCAGCGCGCGATATCCAACTGTGTGAAGGCAACCAGCAGGGCAGCCCGATCCGCCTACAAAAGGGGATGTTTGGCATCTTCTTCCCGGAAGACGCACACATGCCCGGGCTGGGTAGCGGGAAAGGCCGCAAAGCAGTGTTTAAAATCAAGGTACTGCCGACCGCAACGGCAGCTGCCCCCACCCTGCTCAACCACCAGGGCACCCGGGAGCTGCGCACAAAACGCCTGGTGCTGCGGCAGTACCGGGTGGAGGACGCCCAGGAGGTCTTTGACAACTGGTGCTCTGACCCCCGGGTGGCAGACCGGGTGACCTGGCATCCCCATTCGAATGTGTCCTTCACCGAAGCGCTGATTTCCGACTGGGTGCGCACCTACCCCAACCCGCAGTATTATCATTGGGTGATTGAGGAAGACAGCAGGGTCATTGGCGACATCGCCGCTGTGGGGGTGTCCGACAGGCTGATGACCTGCGAAATCGGCTATTGTCTGGGTCATGATCACTGGAATCAGGGCATCCTGACGGAGGCCCTGATCCGGGTGATGCGGTACCTGTTTTTGGAGGTGGGCTTTCACCGGATTATCGCCCGGCATTTTGTGTCCAACCCCGCCTCCGGCCGGGTGATGGAAAAAGCCGGGATGGTGAAAGAAGGCCTCAACCGGCAATACCGCAACGTGAAGGACGGCAGCTTTGAAGACCTGGTGCAGTATGCAGCCCTCAGGGAGGAATGGCTAACGAATCAAGGCTGATAGAGAATCCGCGAAACCCCAAAAATCCGGGCCATTGCCCGGATTTTGATATTTATAATAAAGCGAGGTTTACTCCTCGACCGTGAACTGATAGATGGTTTCTGAATAGAAGGGCTGGTTTGCGCGCAGCTCCGTGCTGGGAAAGTGGCTGTGGTGGACGCTGTCGGGGAAATGCTGTGTCTCCAGCGCGATGCCGCTGTAGGGGGCATATGTGCCCCCGTTCTTTGCGCTGCCGCCCAGCCCTTGACCTGAATACACCTGGATTCCAGGTTGATCGGTATACACCCGCATCACCCTGCCGGAAGCCGGATCCTTAAGGGTAGCAGCTGCATCGTTACCAATGCGGTTTAATACATAGTTGATATCAAAACCGTGGGCGCTGTCAAACATGGTGTTTACATTTTTCATCGCCAGGCAGTCGCCTATGCGCTTAAAAGTCAGCAGGTCATATGGTGTGTCTTCCACCTTTAAAAACGCGCCGGTGGGGATCAAGTCCTCCGTCGCTTCCGTTACGCTGTCGGCCTGCACCTGCAGCAGATGATCATGTACCGTTCCCCCGCCTGCCAGGTTAAAATAAGCATGATTGGTCAGATTGATGGCCGTGCTGGCGTCGCTCACCGCGTCATAGCAGATGGACAGGTTGCCCTCATCCCCCAGGGTGTAGGTCACCTTGGTGTGCAGCGTGCCGGGGAAGCCCTCCTCCCCATCAGGCGAGATATAGGAAAAGACCACCTGCCGGTCACCCTTGACCTCATAATCCCAGGTCTTTTGGTCAAAGCCTTCCTTGCCGCCATGCAGGGTGTTCGGCCCGTTGTTGGCGAACAGCTTATAATCCTTCCCGGAAAGTGTGAAGGATGCGCCGCTGATGCGGTTCGCCCAGCGCCCAACCGTCGCGCCCAAGTAGCCAGAGCGCGTCTGATAATCCGCCAGCGTATCAAAACCCAGGCAGACATCGGCCAGATTTCCTTCCCGGTCCGGGCAGAGAATCCCCACCAGCCGCGCGCCAAAGCTGCACAGCGTGACCGCCATATCCGTCTTGTTCCTGAGGGTGAAAAGGGCAACCTCCCGCCCATATCGATCCACACCAAAGGCTGTCTTTTTCATGAATCATTCTCCCAGTGAATCACTGTATATTGCCAACTTCAAGCACATAATACCATGCAAATATAAGCCAAACAGTACTTATCTTGCAAAGCTGATGGAGGGCAGCATAGCCGCAGTGACATCTTGATTAAACGAGGTATGGATTAGGCAAACAGGAACCGGCTCATGCCAAGGTGAATCAGGCTGCCCTTAGACCTGGCGCATGAGCTTCATCCAGTCGTCATACCTGGTGACAAACTCATCGTTGTCTCTGGATTTTTCAAGCATGGACAGCACAAGCGAGATTGCATCCTGCTCTGAGGACATGGAGAAGCGGTCGCGCACCTTGGCGGTAACCTCGATCTCCTTTGGCGTGAGGAGCAATTCCTCATGCCGGGTACCGCTCTTTAGCAAACTGACCGCTGGGAAGAGCCTGCGTTCGGACAGGTTGCGATCCAGCGTCAGCTCCATATTGCCTGTTCCTTTAAATTCCTCAAAAATGACACCATCCATGCGCGACCCGGTGTCCACCAGCGCGGTCGCGATGATGGTGAGGCTGCCGCCCTCCTTGAGGTTGCGCGCTGCGCCAAAGAAGCGCTTGGGCTTGTTCATGGCGCCGGCTGCCAAACCGCCTGTCATCACACGGGCGGAGCTGGGTGCCAGCAGGTTGTAGGCGCGGGACATCCGGGTGAGGCTGTCCAGCAGGATGACGACATCCTTGCCCATTTCCACAAAGCGCATCGCGCGCTCCAGCGTCAGTTCGCTGACGCGGGCATGATTCTCCGGCGGCTCATCAAAAGTGGAGTAGAAGATATCGCCACCTACGCTTTCCTTTAAATCGGTCACTTCCTCCGGCCGCTCATCCACCAGCAGCATCATGGTATGTACCTCTGGATGGTTGCGCTTTAGGGACAGGGCGATCTTTTTTAAGATGGTGGTCTTGCCAGCCTTGGGCGCCGCTACAATCATCGCACGCTGGCCAAATCCAATGGGGATGAACAAGTCAATCAGGCGCAGCACCAGGTCGTTGTCCTCTTTGGTGGATAAGCGGATGCGCCGATCGGGGTAAATGGGCGTCAATTCGTCAAACTCGCGGCGACGCTCCTCCTCGCCCACCACGCCGCCCAGTTTGACTGCGTTGTCCGCCTCCTCCCCATTGATGTGGGTGATGAAGAGCATGGCGGCATAGCGATCATTCTCTCGCTGGGGACGGGTCTTGCCTGAAATATAGTCCCCGTTGCGCAAACGGAAACGGCGGATCTGCGTGCCAGAAACATAGATATCATTCCGGCTGGGCAACAGGTTGCCCGCGCGCAGGAACCCATAGCCGTCCTGCTGGATTTCAAGCACCCCTGCCCCATCTCCCAGGTCACCCGCAGCCAACAAATCCGTGACATTGGCCACAGGTTTTGCTTCTGTAATGGTGGACACCTCCGGAAAGCCCGGCTCTGGAATGGTGATGTCAATCATCAGATCATCATCCGCCTCTAGCTCCGGCGCCCGGGTGGGTAAAGCGGAGCGAAAGGCATTGCTTTGCAGGTTTTGACGATGCTCCGGCAAAGCCTGCCTGGGCGGCATCACAGGACGCGTCTCTATGGAAGGTTCTGGAACGCCGCCGGCTTCCGGACCAAAGCGGGATGCCGCCCGGGGCGCAATCGGCCGTGGTTTCACGGCGGAATACAGTGCGGCATCAGGCGCGCTTTGCTCGCGCGGCAGGGTGCTGATGTCATGGGAGAGCTGTGGTGCGTAACGCTGCTGCGGCTGCTGTTGGTGTTGCGCGAAAGGCTGGGGGTTGTGCCAGGCCCTTGAACCTTGCAGCGTAAAGGCAGGCTTGGACTTGCCGGTTGAAGTTTTGGTTTTTTCAACAGGCGGTCTGCTCACGGGCATCCGGGGCGGCAAAGCAGAGTCGTCACTGTCATCGGCAATGATGGTCGCACGGCGTACAGGGGCACTGGCGCGTGCAGGCGCGGCTTTGTCCGCAATCGCCTCCTCGATGGTAGATTGTGCTTGCGCGGATTGAATGCGGTTGATGATGGCTGTTTTGGTGGTCAGGCCGGACAGGGTGATGCCTTGTTCCTTTGCGTATTTCCGTAACTCCAAAACAGTCATGGTCGAAAGCGTCGGTGAATCAGACACATTAACCTCCTTTTAGGGTTGGTTTTTCATAAAATCTTGTTGTCATTGTTGAATAAATGATTGATTTCGAGTATTGATGGAGTCATCCTCTTACTGGCTATACCTGCAAACTGTTGATGCGTTTAGGTTGTGTTCAGTCAGAAAACTGTCAAGCGGCGGGTCAATTTATCATCGCATTCCAAGATCCTGATGGCTTTTCGCGCCATAAAACATTTCTTGGATCCTTTAATCCTATCAGGTTGGTTTGTGAAAATACATACAGACAATCTTTCGCAGAAACGCGGTTTTAAATGGCTGGTATAGACTACCTCACATACATACTTGACGAGAAGAGAGTACCATAAGGAAATTGGATTTTCAAGCATTTTCTTGAACAAACCATGAATACTTCGCATAAACTTGCCCGTGTTTGATAATCGATTGGATTCGTGGGCATAGTTTGGCTTCAGACAGCTGCAAAATTGCGCTTGCATTTTAAGTATGCTTGCGTTATACTACCGCTTGCGCGCTGATGTAGCTCAGGCGGTAGAGCACCTCCTTGGTAAGGAGGAGGTCATGGGTTCGAGTCCCATCATCAGCTCCAGTTAAATCCCTTGGACAACCGAGGGGTTTTTTGTTGCCGAAACATCATTGTACCCACTTCAAGACATATCATGGCAATAAGCCCTTTACAAGAACACTTGTTCGCTTTATGCTGTTATCAAGGAGGTGGTATTGTGGCCAAGAAGACCTTTGTACAGGTGGGGCATGAGACAAATCCACAAGGAATCATAAGGCCCCTGTGGCTCATCTTTCAGGAGATGCGCTTTGTCATTGACCAGGTGATGGACGCTGGCCCCGCAGTCGCGATGAACGTGGGCGGGCACGGGCAACGCTTCACGGTGCGGATTGGGCATTGGAAGACCTACTTGTTTCTGGATGATTTTAACCGATGGTTTGTGGAAGAGAAGGTGGCGCATGAAATCTGCCGGGTAGGTGGCCTGGTACACGCCATGCCCTATTATTTCTAACTGTCCTGCGCAATCATTCCAGGCTTTGAATCATCGCCATCAGTTTGGCGACACCCAATGCGTAACCATAGGAGTTGTCCAGCGTGTAATCCGCGCAGGCATGATAAAACCCAATGTGCTTGTTGTATTCCAAAATCACGTCCTCATGCGAGCCGTCCTTCAAGGTGGGGCGCCGGTCGGTTTTGATGTCCGAAAGGATCTGATCCAGGGGCCGGTCAATATGGATGATGACCCCATGGTTTTGCATCAGCTGCACGTTTTCACGCACGGTGGGCAGCCCGCCCCCCGTGGAGATAATGCATGGCTCCTCCCCCGTC
>JAAYFC010000043.1 GCA_012728435.1 Clostridiales bacterium
GACAATGAGGGCAATCAGCAATCCATCCAGTCCTCCCAGGAAGTACCCAAGGGCTCCGCCCAGCACCGTAATGGCAAACTGGATCTTCGCCCAAATCGATTCAATGACTTTCATGTTCCATTCCTCCATAAAAAATACCGCTTCCGCGGTTGTGGTTTCGTGATCCGGTACTGAGTCAGCTCAGCTGGGATGCGATCTGCGCAAGCTCCAGGGCAATCTCTCCCAGACGCTGAGCGACAGAAGATTCCGTGAGCTCTTCTGCTTGCTCTCCTGTAGCATCGGTTACAGCCGCCTGAGCTTTCTCGTCCCAGACACCAGTAACCGGAAGGCCCCTGTCGCGCTGATACTGCTCTACAGCGGCCTGGGTGGCTTTGCCGAAGATCCCATCTGCGCCGGTTCGGCTGCCGATGTCATAGCCCAGTCCCTGAAGCAGCAGTTGAACCTCCTTCACGCGCTCTCCCCGTGAGCCCAATACAATGGTTTCCATGTCTTGTGCTCCTTCCACCTGTTCATATCCATAGTCCACAGACTTCAGCCAGCCAACATGGGTCCAGGCGTTTTTCAGGGTGGACGCGGCCACCTTACCTCTGGAACTGCTGGCATGGACCACCTCGTAGCGTCCGCCGGTGTACCAGCCCACATGGCTGGCATTGCCTTTTCCATCCTTGTACTGCGGCGGCTCCCCGCCATCCAGGCGAACGATAAACAGAACAGCGCCAGGCACCAGACGTCCTTCATTTCTTGCCTGGTCCAGTGTCGCCACATAGGTGCAGGCATTCCGAAACATGTCATTGCTGCCCCTGTAGCTGATCGTTCCACCCAGGGCACGGACAACGGCTTCCACAAGCCCCTGACAGTCCGCGCCTTGGCCGTCCAGCGACTCTTTTCCAAGCATGTAGGGAATCAGGTCGCCTTCCAGCTCAGCCATCGCCAGATCCGCACATGCCTTTGCGGTCGGTTTCTTAGCCATCGTGCTGCTCTCCTCCCTTGTCCGTTTCCGCTTGCTCCGTCGCCTGTTTCTGGATCTTGAAGATCAGGTCCGCGGAGCGCTTGAAGGGCAGTTCCACCAGGGCATCCAGCAGCAGCTGCGCTTCTCCCGCGGTGATGCAGAAAATGAGTTCTTTCACGGGTTCCTCCTTTATTTTCCTTGTTTCCAGGTGCCGCCGATATTGGTCCAGATGATGCCCTTGCGCCAAGTGCCGCTGATATTCACCCAGGGCTCGCCTTTGCGCCAGGTGCCGCTGACGTTGATGGAGCAGCTGCCGGGTGTATAGGTGATCGTCCAAACGGGGTGATAGGATTTGACCATCAGGTAACGGAGCACATCGCCTGAGTCCGGCGCCCAGATGATGTACCAGGTGCTTGCCGCCCCGATGGCGGACTTGAATGCCGCCCCGTCGAAGGAACTGACCGTCATGGTCTGGGAAGCGCCGCCGGATACGAGCGCCCACCTGCCTATAAGGGTGGCGCTGGCAATGGTGCTTCCCACAATGGCGCTATTGGAGGTCGCGTACAGGTTGCCGTCCATAGCCGCGGTGGACACCGGATCAACCACACAGGACAGGCCATTGATTGTTCCAAGATCCGCTATACCGCCGGCGGTGAAGGTTTCCCGAATGAAGAAACCACCTCCAATTTGCTGGTTGGTACCGCTTCCGGTCCACCCGGTCTTGCCATATTCATTGAGCGTCGAGGTTCGTGTTGTTGTTGCGATGGCTCAGTCCTCCTTACACGTACTGGATGTAAATGTCACCGCTGCTCCCACCGGAGGGCGCGGCTGTACCGGACGTGATGTACGCGCCCATGCTCCTGCGCAGCGTTGCGTCAGAAGGCGCGTAGTAACGCAGGTAAGCGTCCTGGGAGCAGTAGATGCGGGTAGGCGTACCAGACGCGGTCCCGCTGACGGTGTTAATCCATCCGCAGTTGATGTAGCCATTGGCGTCCGTCCTCACGACCACGTTGGCCCCAGGATGGGATCCCTGGGTTGCATTACCCAGAGGAAGCCCACCTAGCGTATTGCTGTTGGAAGCTGTTGTGGCAGTTGCGGCATTTCCCGTGCAAGAGCCTGAAGATCCGGAGCAGTTGCCGGTGACGTTTCCAGTCACACTGCCGGTTAGTGACCCTGAGAAGGCACCGGCCGTCACTGTGCCGCTGGTCCAGATGTTTCCGGCCAGGCCGATGGCCGCGCCTGGCGTGCCATTGCTGCAGAATACAATCTGGTGCCCGCCCGCCATGGTGCCGCCGGTGGTGTTGTTGGTATGCTTGTAGGCCATCCCGTAAAGGGTGCCGAAGTCCGCTCCGGTGTTGGGGATCGCGTAACTGGAGCCCATTGACCAGATATGACCGATTAGGGTCGAATCATAGGCGCCATACAAGCCAGCGCTTCGTGTTGCAGTAGGTACTGTGACCTTACCTGTGAGC
>JAAYFC010000044.1 GCA_012728435.1 Clostridiales bacterium
AAGGACAAGCTGAAGCTGCAAGAGCTGGTCGACGCCCGTGAAGCCATTGAGATCAAGTACAAACTGACCGCGGCGGACGCAGAGGGCTTTGAAACCATCCAGCAAAAGATCGATGCGGAGATCGCCCGCGCGCAGGCTCGGGGTAAGACAGATGCGGATGTCACGGTATACGAAGCCGCGGTCGTCGCGTCTGCTGAGGGCATGGCAGCTGTCAACGCACAGCTGGATGCACAGTATGACAAGGAGTATCAGCTCATCCAGCTCATGCAGGATGGCGCAGAGCGGGAAGCCGCGCTGGCCGCATTGAATACCCGGTACATTGAAAACCGCAAGCTGGCTGCCCAGGAGTATGCAGAACTATTGGCAGGGCTGATCCTGCCAGTCTGGAACCAGCCGGAGATCCAGGAAGCCGGCAGCGGCATCGATGCGCTGACCGAGAAACTACGGCAATACAACCTGGCGCAGTCTAACAATGACAAACAGGGCATGGCCACAGCGCTGGACGAGATGAACAAACTCACCGAAGGGATGGATGAAGGCGCCCTGACCGAATACCTGGGCGTTTTGACCCAGATCCAGGCACTCCTGGACAGCGGAATGACTCAGGAGCAGGTCAGCGCGCTATTCCCGGAAATCGACTTCACCACGCAGATGGACCAGATGGCCGCACTCACGCAGTTCGTGACCGAACATCAGGGCACCCTGACTGGTCTCAGCGCGATGTTCTCAAGCTCCCTGCCCGAGGAAGTGCTCAAGATCGCCACGGACCTGGACATGACCGGCGCGCAGACCCGGTGGAGCGAGTTTGCAAGCAACCCCGGCGCCATCACCACCCAGGCTGTTGTCGATGGGTACACGGAATCCGAAACCGCTGTAAGGCTGCAGCCCAGGGTGACCGCCTTCATCGAGCAGTACACGGAGATACCGGAAGGCGCAAACAAAGCCGCCCTGACTCCGCAAGGCCTGATTGCCTATGTGACCAGTTACGCGGAAACTGTCCTGGGCGCTGATGTGACAGGACTCACACCTACGAACATCACCGCCATGGTCGCAGCTTACAAAGAATTGGCAACCGGTACGGACATATCCACCCTCATCCCAGACGAAATCACGGCCTATATTGCCAAGTACCTGGAAAAGGAAAAGGTAGATACCACGGGGCTGTCACCCAACGGACTCACCGCCTTTGTGCTGGCCTATGAGGAAGCAACTGGCGGCGCGACTACGGTTGCGCTTACTCCCAGTGGCGTTGCAGCAACAGTCACTAGCTACCTCCAAGCGGAAGGCATCGACATCACGAAATTATCCTCCCCCCAGATTGACGCCATTGTGAACGCTTACGCGGAAGCCACCAATGTGGACAAGACCGCGCTTAAGGCAGAAGTGGTCGCCCTGATCACCGCTTACCAGGACAAGGAAGGCGTGACCAAGCCCTCCTACATCGAAAGCAAAGTCGGCATCGTCGGCTACGACCTCACCGCCTACAACGCCTTTGTGGCCGCAAATCCGGTCACGCTCAAGGGTGTGGTGCGGCTCTCTGAAAAGTATGAGAACCCAGCGGACGTACTCAAAGACCCAAACGCGACTTTCTGGGAAAACGGCAAAGAGATCCCCGTCAACCTTGTCCCAGCCAGCAAGATCACAGCGGATACGCTCATGGCCTATGAAGCGGACGGCACAATGCACGTCCTGATCACGCCGAAAGTGACAGGCACACCAGAAGCGGTTGCGCAAGCCGGGGCGAAAGTAACTGAAACTGGGAGTTTCTTCAGCGGCAAATGGGGATACAACACCATGAGCTTCGTCAAGATGCTCACTACGCAACTTCAGAACTACATGAAAATGAAGGGCGGCATCCTGGACTTTGACTGGTTCGGTCTGGGCGCCAAAGGCGCTGTGAACCAGGAACTTGGCTCGAAGATGAGCGGAGAGAACCTGGCCGGGCTTCAGACCTATGTGGCGGAGGTAGTCGCTGCCATCAAGGCTGGCGAAGGCGTCAGCGAAGAGGACATGGCAAACCTTCAAGCCATTTTGACCTTTGTATCTTCCCTGGAGACCGCGGAAGTTGGCGAGAACATCGTGGCTGGCATCAGCGGCGCCATGGCGCAGGCAGGCTGGACCAGCGATGCGGAAACAACAGCAGGAAACCTTGAAGCTGCCATTAATACCGCGCTTGGGATCGAGTCACCCAGCACACGCATGGTCCCCGTGGGCCAAAATGTTGCCGCCGGGATCGGTCAGGGATTAGCCTTCTATGACCTGGCCAGTGCAGCCAGGGCGCTGGTCGAGCGTTTTACGCAAACCATGCAAAGCCTCTTCCATCCCGGCCTCCTCTACCCACAAGGCATGTTGGTCATGGCCGGCCTGAGCGCAGGCATTCGCGCAGGGCAGTCAGGCGTTGTCAATGCCATGGTCCAGGCAGCTCGCGCAGCAGTGCTGGCCGCCAAGCGTGAACTGGACATCCGCTCCCCTTCCAGGGTGTTCCGGGATGAAGTAGGCCGAATGAGTATGAAAGGCTGGGGTCAGGGTGTGCTGCTGGAGAGCCGTGCTCAGGCAAAAGTCGTAGCCAACGCAGCCAGATACCTGACCGACACAGCCAAGACTAGTTCCATTGCCTATGCGTCCAATGACAACCGCAGGACCTATCAGCAATCCAGCCATGTCACGCTCACCGGGAACACCTTCCAGGTAAGAGACGACAAGGACATCCAAGCGCTGGCCATCGAGATCGCGGCGCTGACCCGGCGGCAGCACCAGGCGCGGGGCCTGCGGCGAGCTTAAAAGAATGACTTGCAATAGCACGGAAACAGAGTGATTGCTACACGTGAAAGGAGGTTGAGAGGATGTTCAATGAGTTTCCCGACCAGAAGACAATCGACAGGTTGAAAAGCCTATACCCAAGCGGCACGCGCGTCGTGCTGGAAAAGATGGACGACCCCTACACCCGACTGAAGCCAGGTGACAGTGGGAAGGTGATCCACATCGATGACGCGGGTGGCATTCACATCCAGTGGGACAATGGGTCCTGCTTGGCTGCCATCTATGGCGTCGATGTGATCCGAAAGCTGTAGACTCCCCCAGGCCTCATAACGATACACGCTCTTGCCGACGGGCAAGGGCTTTTTGATTGGAGGGATGCCTTTGAATGACTGGTTTGACTGGAAGGGAACGCGCTGCACCAGCTATGGCATCCGCGTCACCCAACAGCCGGAGATCATCCGCCCGCCGGAGCGCGCTGCCTTCACCTCGGTGCCTGGACGGAGCGGTACCCTGACGACTCTGGAA
>JAAYFC010000045.1 GCA_012728435.1 Clostridiales bacterium
CATTGAGCGGCTGACCATTCTACCGAGGGAGCATGTCAAGGTCAGGTAGTATTTGCTCCGCAAATCTCCACCTTCCCCTTGACATGAACGGACTGCTCAAACTGCTGACCAATGTGTAACCTATGTTTGACACTTCTACAAAAGTTGCGAACTTAATTTGACAGTACCGTATAGTAGGTGATAAGATGCGTATGTCAAGTAGGTGATAAGATGAGTATGTCCACGAAAGGGCGTGAGTGCGGTGACCCAACCTACCGTCGCTACCAAAAAGCCTTCCCGGTATAAGATCCGCGGCAACATTGACCTGCTGCTGTTCTGCCTGCCTGGCATCATCATTACGTTTATTTATCACTACATCCCTATTTACGGCGTGCAGATTGCGTTTCGCAATTATTCCGCGCGTCGCGGTATATGGGGCAGCACCTGGGTTGGGCTGGACAACTTCACGCGGTTTTTCAACTCCGCCAGCGCATGGCCCATCATCAACAACACGCTGATATTAAGCCTGTATTCCATCCTCGCGGGGTTTCCGGTGGCCATATTGCTGGCGCTGCTGCTTAACTCCTTTAATCACCGCACCTATCGCAAGTATATACAGGCCATCACCTACGCGCCGCACTTTATCAGCACCGTGGTCATGTGCGGCATGATCCTGCTGTTTTTGTCGCCGCGTCTGGGCGTGGTCAATACGCTGATAAAATCATTGGGCGGGCAGCCCGTCAACTTCATGGGCAAGGGGGCGTACTGGCGGCACATCTATGTGTGGACCGGCGTATGGCAATCCATGGGCTGGAACTCCATTATCTATTTTGCTGCGCTCTCCGGCGTGAGCCCCGAGTTTCATGAAGCCGCCATTGTGGACGGCGCCACCAAACTGCAGCGCATCCGGCACATTGACTTGCCGTTCCTGGCGCCTGTGGTGTCCATGCTGCTGATACTCAATTTCGGCAGCGTATTATCCATCGGCTTTGAAAAGGCATACGCGCTGCAGAACGACCTGAACCTTGAAGTGTCCGAAATCATTTCCACCTATGTATACAAGGTGGGCTTGCTGCAGCGCGACCCTGCATTCTCCACCGCCATTGGCTTGTTTAACTCGCTGGTCAACGCGGTGTTGCTGCTGTCTGTCAACTGGATTACCGGCAAGCTGTCCGAAAACAGCCTGTGGTGAGGAGGTAGCGCCGTGCGTCAGGAAAACAGGATGGGGCGTTCCCGGGGCGACAGGGTGTTTGATGCCGTCATATTTGTGCTGCTCACGTTGATTATGCTGGTGGTGGCGTACCCGCTGTATTTCGTTATCATTTCCTCCTTTTCAGACCCGGAAGCCGTAGCCAGCGGCAGCGTCACGCTCTACCCCATTGGGTTTACCCTGGAGGGTTACGCCAAGGTGCTGGAGGAGGAAAACGTGGTGCGCGGGTTTATGAACTCGCTGTACTATACGGTGCTTGGGGTATCTATCAATCTGGCCGTCACCCTGCCCACTTCCTATGCGCTTTCGCGCAAGGATTTCTTTGCCCGCAACGCCATCACCACGTTCTATCTGGTCACAATGTTCATTGGCGGCGGGCTGATTCCCACGTACCTGATTATCCAGCAGACAAAGCTGATCGATACCGTGTGGGCGCTGGTCATCCCGGGCGCACTGGGTGTGTACAACATGATTGTGGCGCGCACGTTTTTCAACACCAACATCCCGGAAGAGCTGTTTGAGGCCGCGCGGCTGGACGGATGCGGCAACACGCGGTTCTTCTTTTATGTGGTGCTGCCATTGTCCAGCGCAATTATCGCCATTCTTACCCTGTACTACGGCATTGGGCACTGGAACAGCTATTTCAGTGCGCTGATGTACATCACCACACGCGCCAAATGGCCGTTGCAGCTGGAGCTGCGCAGCATACTGCTGCAAAACCAGTGGGTGCAGACCACCAACGTGCTGTCTGCCGAACAATTGGCCGAGCGTGACCGGTTGCAGGCGCTGATGGAAATGATGAAATATTCGCTGATTATCATATCCACCATCCCGATGATGGTGCTGTACCCATTTATCCAAAAACACTTTGTAAAAGGCGTCATGATTGGCGCAGTCAAAGGGTAATAGCGCGTTAGCGCTTTGTAGATCAAACATCATTATAAGGAGGCACCCCATGAAAAAACTCACGGCACTTCTCCTGGCGACCATGCTGCTGCTAACCGGGCTTGGCACAGCGTTGGCCGAAGCGACCAAAGAAGGCGTCATGTACACCACCGGCCTGCCGATTGTGGACAAAGACACCTACACCTTCTCCATCCTTGTGGATGAAAGCGGCAAGGTTGAGGACAAATACATGCTGCCCATCCTGGAGGAACAAACCAATGTGAAGATTGACTGGCAAATATTCCCCTACGAAACCGCCACCGAAAAGTTAGGCATCCTGCTGACCAGCGGCGATTACCCCGATGTCATCGGCGGCTGGCTGTTGGGCGACAAGGACATCATGACCGACGGCATGATTGATGGCCTGTACATCCCGCTGGAGGAGCTGTTTGCCAAATACGCTCCCAACATCATGGAAATCTTAGAGCTGCCCGGCGTCAGGCAAACCTTCACGCTGCCGGATGGCCATATCTACACCATCCCCTACGTGATTGGCACGCCGCTGGTGGGCTTCCTGCCGTGGATCAACCAAAAGTGGCTGGACAACCTGGGCCTTAAAATGCCCACCACCACCGAGGAATTCAAGCAAGTGCTGATTGCCTTCCGCGATCAGGATGCCAACGGCAATGGAGACCCCAAGGACGAAATCCCCTTCTCGGGGGATCCCAACAACCTGTCGCTGGGCATGTTGGCCGGGTGGTTTGGCGTCAATGCCAGCTCTGCCGGCAACAACGCCAATTTCGCCATGGTGGATGGGAAGCTGCAGTTCAGCGCCAACACGCCGGAATACAAGGAGTTTGTCGAATTCTTTGCGGACCTGCACAAGGAAGGGCTGCTGGATCCGGAGCTATTCACCCAGGACCTGGCCATGTGGAAGGCCAAAGGCAAGCAGGACCTGTACGGTTCCTCCATCGCATACGGCCCGGGCGATTACATGGACACCGACGAGCGCGGCCGCACCCCCTTTGTGCCGCTGCCTGTGCTGACCAGCCCCAATGGCAAAACGCCGGTTTTCGTGCGCGGCAGCTATGGCGTGACCATGTTCCGCACGCAGGTGGCCATCACGGATAAGGCCAAGAACCCCGAAGTCATCGTGCGCTGGTTTGACAATTTGTTTGACCAGGACAACTCCGTGCAGACCCAGTGGGGCCCGTACGGCATTCGGATTGAGAAAATATCCGATGGCGTGTTCCGTGGCATAGCGGCGGACAAGATTTCTGCCGAGGACGCCGAGAAGTATGGCTGGGGCAATGCGTTCATGCAGTCCCTGCCCAAGTACATTAAATCCTCCTATATCCTGCAGGAGCCGGACGGCACCGTTGTGCCCAGTGAAAAGGACGAGGCGGATGCCATCTACCTGCCGTATTTGGATGAAATGATTCCCAAAACCTGGGCCACTGACGAAAAGGACGTGGAGCGCCAGGGCATCCTTTCTACGGATATCAACAACTATGTAAAGACCAAGCTTGCGCAGTGGGTCAGCGGTGAAGCGGATGTCAACGCCGAATGGGATGCCTACGTTGCACAGCTGGACAAATTGGGCTTGCCGGAACTGCTGGCCATCAAGAACCGCCAGTTAGAACAGGTTAAGTAAAAAGGTAGCACCCTCAGCCGGGGCCGGGCATTGCGTCCGGCCCCGGCTGATGCAAAGGAAGGGCACAATGGCACGCAAACGCAAAAAACCCGCCCCGCGCGGTGACATCATCAACCACAGCCCGGCAGACCTGTATGTGCCGCCCGATGACCCCGAAGTGCAAAAGAAGCTGGATTGGTTTCAGGACCAGAAATTGGGCTTCATGGTGCACTGGGGGCCCTATGCACAACTGGGCGTGGTGGAAAGCTGGACGCTGTCCGACGGCGATGCGGACTGGGCGCGCAATGGCGTGGATTGGGCGCAGGGCGGAGAACAAATCAGGGAGCGCTATTTTGCGCTTAACAAAACGTTCAACCCGCTGCGCTTCCACCCGGAGGACTGGGCACAGTTCGCCACGCAAGCAGGGTTTAAGTATCTGGTGTTCACCACCAAGCACCATGACGGCTTCTGTATGTACGATACCAAAGAGAGCGACTACCGCGTTACCGCGCCGGATTGCCCCTTCCACACCCACCCGTACGCCAATATTGCCAAACACCTTTTTGATGCGTTCCGTGCACGCGGCATGGGCATCATCCCGTATTTTTCAAAGCCGGACTGGCATTGTCCGTGGTACTGGGCCCAGGGACAGGAACACCCCATTGCCTACAACCGCAACCCCACGTATGACCCCGCCCAAAAGCCCGGGCTATGGGACGAATTTGTGCGTTTTACCCACGCGCAGATGATGGAACTGGTCACCACTTTGGGGCCGGTTGAAGGCCTGTGGCTGGATGGCGGACAGGTGCGCCCGGACAATGGGCAGGATTTGCGCATGGCGGAGTTTGCCGAAAAAGCCCGCAAAGCCGTGCCCGGCTTGCTGATTGCCGACCGCACCGTTGGCGGACGCTACGAAAACTATATAACGCCGGAGCAGACCGTGCCCGAAACCGCGCTTTCAGTGCCATGGGAAAGCTGCGTGGTCATCGGCGGCGGGTTTTCCTTTAGCTATGGCGCTACCTATAAAACACCCCGGGAACTGGTGCATCTGTTGATGCGCGTGGTCAGCCGTGGGGGCAATTTGGCGCTCAACTTGGGCGGGCAGCCGGATGGCCGCCTGCCGCCGCAGGGCGTTGCGTCGGCGCTGGGCATGGGGGAGTGGCTTATGCACAACGGCGAAGCCGTCTATAAAACTCGCGCCTGTGCGCCCTTTGAAGCCGTGGTTGCAGGCGACATCCCCTGCGTGCTGACGCAGGTGGCGGCGGACAATGCGGTGTATGCCATCCTGCTGTTGGCAGAGGGGCAGGCGCTGCCTGCATGCATCACGCTGGACATTGGGCGGGTGTTTGCGTCCGTCCGTGTGCTGCATCCCCAGGCGGACGCCGTGTTTGTCAATGGGGATGGCGGCATCCACATCACGTTACCCGACGACATCGCGGGCACCAACCCGCTGGCGCTGGCACTCAAGCTGACCTTCTGACACAAAAAAGGAGCATGCCGTGACACGCAAACCCAATGTACTTCTGCTGATGGCGGACCAATTCCGGGGCGATTGCCTGGGCGCTGAACACGCCGGTGAACATCGCCAGGGCAATGATCAGAGACAGAATTTTTTTCATGGTGCTTACTCCTTTTCTTGCGCCTTCTTCCGAGGCTCTGACCACATCCTACCCGGCGTCTGGTTTGATTGGAAGGTTTTTGGGCCTCTTCTCACAAATCCCTCACAAATGGGATGATTCAAGTAAAAACCGGGGCGGTTTGAACCCTGCCCCGGCTGCATAACTCTTAGAATTGCGATGATGGTCAATCGTCATCATCGTCATCATCGTCGTCATCGTCATCGTCATCGTCGTCATCATCGTCCCAGTCCTCCCATGCCGTTGGCTGGGGCGTGCGCGCGGCAGTCGGCGGCGCGGCAGTTGGCGGTACGGCGGCAGTTGGCGCCTGTGTGCTGGATGGTGCTGCTGTCCGCTGGCTGGCGGCGGACGCGGTCCAATTGAAGGCTTCAATGGGCACCAGGGCGCTTGCCGCCGCGCTGGCGTCCAATATGGCGCCGCTGCCGGCGTGCACCTGCAGGATGTACTCCTGGTTGTCATAGTACAGATGCAGCAGGTACACCCCGCCCTGCTGCCGTGTTTCCAGCTGCACGCTCATCAGCTGGCTGCCCGGCAGGCTGTCCTGGGCGATCTTCAGCAGGCTGTCCAGGGACAGGCTGCTGTCATCATCCGTGCCTATGGGCGTTTGCTCCTGGTAATACAGGCTGCCGTCCTGCGCGTTATACCAGCTGCGCACCAGCCGCGCGCCCAGGGGCTCTTTGGTTACCATCAGGTAGGAAAACTGCCCCGCTTCCGCAAGGACGAACATGCTGATCAGCTCATTTTCCGGCGCTTCCTCCGCCAGACGCTTTTTTAAGTCCGCCGGGTTCAAATCGGCGCGCTTGCCCGGTTCCTTGTTCAAGGCCACCATGCTGCGGCGCAGAAAGGCGTTGGTTTCCTTGTCGATCACAACCTCGTACACCAGGCTTTTGTTTTCATCCAAAAAGGTGAAGTGCAGCCCGCCCTGTACCTCCCGCACATCCTCTGGCAAGGCGGCGCCGGGGACATAAAGGGCAGCCTGACGCCAGGCACGGTTCAATGAATCGGCCTGCGCGGGCACATACAGCATCAGCAGGCAAAGCGCCCATACGATGATGCGTTTTTTCATGCCATCCCCCTTTGTGTCAATGGTTGGTCCCTCATGCCGTTGGAAACTGGACGGTGAAGCGGCTGCCCTCGCCCGGTACGCTGTCCAAGTGGATGGTGGCGCCGTAGCGGTTGATGATGGCTGCCACAATGGCCAGCCCCAGTCCGGTGCCTCCGTCCTCACGGTGCCTGGAATCATCCACCCGGTAGAATTTCTCAAACAGCCGGCCGATGTGCTTCTGGTCTATGCCGATGCCATTGTCCGCCACCACCAGCGTGTGCGGACTCAGTTGCAACTTGACCCAACCACCGTCCACACCATAGCGCACAGCGTTGCTCATCAGGTTGCGCAGCAACTCCCACAAGTCGCTCTCCTCGCCCCGCAAGCGCATCTGGCCGGACACCTCAATGGTGATGTTCCGTTTGGCGGTCTGCGGCGCAAGGGAGGCTGCCACTTGATTGGCAATCTGGTGCACATCAAGCAGCGTCTGTGTGCTTACGTCAAGGCGGCTTTGCCGCTCAAGCAGCAGGATATCGCTGATGATACCGGTCATCCGCTCGCACTCCTGCAGGATGTAGCCCAGGTATTCCTGCCGCATGGCAAGCGGCATCTCCGGGTCGTCGTGAATCATCTCCGCAAAACCGGTGATAGAGGTCAAGGGGCTTTTGAGCTCGTGGGAGCTGTTGTTCACAAAGTCGTGCTGCATGTCCTGCGTCCTGCTGATTTCGTGCAGGTCCTTGCGCAATTTGGCGATGAGGTAGGTGATGTTTTGCATCATCGGCTTAAGCTCTGGCAAATAGGCCTGGCTGTCGATCTCCTCCAGCCTGACGCTGCCTTCCAGCAGGTCACGCACTTCTTCCAACTGCTGCATCATCTTGCGGGTCACCGGCGCCATCAGCCAGCGCGAGACCGCCACCATTAAAAAGACCATCAGTCCCAGGAGAGGCAGGTAGATGGTAAGCACATAGCGCACCTCGCGGATAGGGGCGCTCAGGTGCAAAATCAGACGCCCGTTAAGCAGGATACTGGAGTGCAGTGCAGGCGTAAGCAGGCCGTCTGAAAAGGACAACGCTTCCCCGGTTTCGCCCGCCAGCGCCTGGCGCACCGAGGGCAACTCAAGTAGCGCCGCTCCGTCTGGCTCGTCATCTCCGCTGTCAGCCAGAACAATGCCGTTGGGCATAAGAAAGGTAACCCTGAGGGTCTCAGACGGGCTGGCGATCTGGTCAGCCAGCTGCTGCAGGTTGCTGCTGGCTTCCAGTGTCCAGGCTGAGGCGGTGCTGAGGATGGCTTTCAAACTGCCCAGGTCGGCTTCCACATCGCTGATAAGCATCACGCTCACAAATACAACCACCAATAGCAATGTGAGCGCGTTGCCAATCCAGACCGCCCGTAAAAGACGCTTGCGCACTCAATCCTCCTTGCGCATCCGGTAACCGCTGCCGTGTACCGTCTGGATAAAGCGGGGGTGCCTGACGTCCTCGCCCAACTTGACCCGCAGCGCGCGGATGTGGTAGTCCACGGTGCGCGAGGCGTCCGTCTGCGCCTGATAGCCCCAGACATCCTGCAACAATTGCGCGCGGGTCACTACGCTGCCGGCGTGGTTAACCAGGTAGAGCAGCAGTTCAAACTCCTGCAGGGTCAGTTCAATCTCCTGCCCGTCCAGGGTGACTGCGCGGGCATCTGGTTGTAGCACAAGTCCGCCTAGTTCTATGCGCTGCGCTTCGGGTGCGATGCGCCGCAGCGCGGTGTTGATGCGCGCTTTTAACTCCCGCACGCTAAAGGGCTTGGTGATGTAGTCTTCCGCGCCCAGGTCCAGGCCCTTCACCTTGTCCGTTTCGGTTGAGCGGGCGGAGAGGATGATGATAGGGATTCTCCGGGTACGTGCGTCACTCTTCCACTCATTCAGTATCTGATAGCCTGTCTTTCCGCGCAGCATCAAATCGAGCAGCATCAAATCGGGCAGACCCTTTTTCATCTGCCGTTCCAATTCTGCTGCATCATAGCAGTGCACGCTTTCGTGCCCCATGGACTGGATGACCCGTTGGATCAAAATGCTGATGGTCTCCTCGTCCTCAACTGTCCAGATAATCGCCATGCCCTGCTCCTTTCCTGGTGCTGACTGCTGCCTGAATATAGTATTCAACGAAAGAGAGGGTCTGTCCAGCGGTAATGCACAATCTTACGAGTTTCTAACATTTACACCCTTCGGTACACAGATACCGACTGCCCCTTGAAGTGATAGGTGGCCTCGCCGTTGTCATCCAAGGTCACAAGGTCGGTGATGCACCTAGTGATGTCCTGCCAGGTGGTTCCGGATTTTAGCGTGCCTAATGACATGTGTTTGTTTCCGAGCTCGCTGTTGCTCATCATCATCGCCAGGCCACTCCCTAGGTGCGTGTCATCGCCCAGGCGCACCCAACCGATGCAGTTGCCGTCGTCAAAATAGTCGACCTGCACGCCATAGGCCGCCTCCTTGCGCGCAGTTAACAGCGGTTGTAAAAAACTGCCCCCAGCTGGGCTGCGAATTGGATCCGCTTGAAGTGCCGTAATAATCCCCCTCAGAACAGGCAAGGGTAGCCATCCTTTCGCGGCAGGATGAGGGAATAGGCAAATTCCTTGTAAAGCCATCCACCCAGGTTTGTAGCGCTTGCCCCCGCTGGGAGTCGTGGTTGTCCACAAAGGTAACCGCGTTTAAGAGATTGCTTTTGACCAGCGGGCCGTCAAAAATGGTGCGCGGGTCATAATCCCGCCCGCTGATGGAGGCCTGTCGAAAATGGAAATGCAGCGCGACTTCAAACAGTGCCATCTGCGCGTCCGCCTCGTCCAGATAACTGCCCAGCTCCAGGCCTTCCTGCCGCCAGTATTCACCCATATAATACAGGGGTTTCCCGGTTTTTTAAGCGCATCGCCCGCAAAAAGCCGCCATGAACTGTCTGTTGATGTGCTTGAGCGCATCCAGGCGCATACCGTCCAATCTCAACGTTTCCACAAGCCACTCGCCCCAGCGGATGGTCTTAGTGATAAAGTCTTTGTTGCGGTAGTCCACATCGGCGAACATCAGGTAATCAAAATTACCCTTTTCCCGGTCCACGCCCGGTGAGAAGCCTTTGTTCTCGCCCAGGATGCCGCTTCCTGGTGCAAATCGTCGTAATCAACCGCGGTAAAATGGGAGAAATTCCAGACAAAGCCCGAATAATTGACTGCTCTCCCAGGGTAGGTGAAGTGCGTCCAGCCACGGATGTCATTGGACTCGCTCAGCTGGTGGTTACGGTCGTCCGGGTCAATTTTAACTGACTTGAACAGCCCGCAGTAGTACTTTGTTGTCAACCGCAGCGTCAGCTTGGGTTTACTCAAGCGGGTTTTGCAGTGTGATGCCGGCCTGCGCTGCCAGTTGGCCCGCTTAGGCCATCATTGCTTGCTCAGTTTCCTCGGGCAAAATGCCCACCGTTTCCTGATGGATGATGTCAATGCCCAGTGCCTGCGGGATCTCGTTCAACTCGCACATTGTGCCTTCTTGGGGTATTTGAGATTATCTTACCCTGTGCCGCCCCGCCACCGCCTCGTGGGCATCAACTGGCGGATTTTTTTGAGCAAAACAGTAGGCAGATGCCTTGCCATCCACCAGACGCCGCTGGCCGCGCGCGCAGCCATTAGCCAGGCTTTTTTGTGGAGGGGCAGCTGCGTAAACTGGGCCTTGTAGGTTTCCCGGGCCAGGGACAGAATCTCCTGATTGGGCTTCCTGTGTCCGTAGACCATGGCGCTTTGCGCGCTTGCGATGGGCAGCAGATTTGCTGGCTGATGGCTTACGCGATAGGCATAGGACAGCGGCGTCTCCTGCGCGTTCATAGCCTGCCCCTTGGCCTTCATCACAGCCAGCAGACTGGACCAGTACAGATGCAGCACCTGCTCGGGTTTCCTCAACTTGCGCTCACGGCGCAGCGGGTCTTCTTCAATCAGGCGCCAGATAAACAGCCCCAGGGCCAAAATCAGCAGCAGAATCCACCACGGGAAGGGCTTGTCAGGCGTTTTTTCATGTCGCTCGTCCGGGGTCTGGGCGGGCTCCTCTGTTGGCGCTTCCTCCTCAGGCGGCGGTGTGGGGGTGCTTTGCGGCTGTTCCTCGGGCTTTGGGCTGGGCTCTTCCGACGGTTCCGGGCTGGGTGTGGGGCTGGGGCTGGGGGAAGGAGAGGGCGGCTGCGGGGGCGGCGGCTGGTCGCCCCCTTCATTTTGCGTGCTGCCGTCTGTCGCGGTCGCGTCAAAGATGACCCAGCCCAGGCCGGCGATATAGATTTCCGTCCAGGCGTGAGCATTCATCCCGGTTAAGGTGACGCTGTCTGAACCTTCCGGCAGGGCTAAAAACCCTTCCACATAGCGCGCGGGCAGGCCTACAGAGCGCGATAAAACCGTCATCGCGGTGGCAAAATAGGTGCAGTAGCCGCCCTTTAAGTCAAAGAGGAAATGCGCAGCAAAGTCCTGCTTCTCAGGCGCTAAGGGCACATCAGTGGTATAGGCATAGTTGGTTTTGAGGTAATTTTTAATTGCCTGCGCCTGCTGGTAGGGGTTTGTTTCCTGGCCGACAATCTTGCGCGCCAATTCCGCAATGATGCCATCTGGCTGCAGGTGTTTGGGCAGCGTGGTGTATTCCGGGGCTAAATCAGGAAGGGTTTGCGGCACGCCGGACGACAGCTTGCGCGCCAAGACGTCTGTACGCGATTCACCGGCCACATAGGGTTCGTAGCGGAAGGAATAGCTGTCCCCGTTTTTCAGGTCGCGGGTGATAAACATCTCCGATGACGCGTTGAAATAGCCCACCATGTTTGGGCCGAGCGTCAACTCCCGCAGGCGCTGGGGAATAAACAGGGTGGAGGGCATGTCAGACAGCATCGTGATGGCGGCCTGCCTGCTTTCCACACGCTCAGTCTGCGGTAAATCCTCATTAAACAAGGAGGTGCGCAGGCCCGCGTAGCGCGGTGACAGCCAGCCAAAGCGCTGGTTGCTTAAAGAGTCGTACCAGGACCTTCCCGTATAGGTGTCCAGCACTGTGCCGCGCAGGTAGAGCCGCTCGGTGGTGCGCACGTTCAAAACCGGCGTCCAGGAGATGTCCGGCTTGCCGCCCAGTCCCTTCTCACCCATTGGCTGATAGCCCTGTGAGCGCAAGGTGAACATGTTGCGTGAAGCCGTGAAGAAGAACAGGTCCTCAATATAGCGCCGCAGGTCATCTGCCATCTGCTCCGCTTTGGGGATGGTCTGCCGCTCCTGCGGTGTAAGGGCAAAGGCCAAAAAGACCAGAGCCAAGGCGATGGCCAGCGCGCGGATGAGGAGCGTCTTGGGCCGCGCGGTCAGCGGTCGCTCCTCCGGGAGATGGGTGATATAAATATACAGCAGCGGCAGGCAGAGGGCCGCGGGCAAAAAGACCTTGATGTCTTCGCGCGCGCCCAAAAACCACAACATCAGCATGGGCGTCACCATCAAGGGCAGGGTGAAGCTGGGGTCGCCTTCCATCAAGAGGCGCGCAAACAGGACCAGCAGCAGCAAAAGCACCGGCAGCAGCGCGTTCATATACAGGGTAAGGGCAGGGGTGAGCGCTGCGCCGGAGGCCAGGCTGCGCGCGAAGCTCATCACGCGCGCGGGGATGGAGCCCTTGAGCAGCAGGGCACTGGCCACCGTGCCCACAATGACCCCAAGTGGCACCAGGAAGCGCACGCGGCGGGGAATCAAACTGTACAAGGTGATGACCCCGGAGGCGAGCAGCGCGTAAATCAGCGCCATGAGGGTCTCCTGTTTTAGGTGCAGGGCAAAAAGCAGCGGCAAGACCAGCGACCAGGCGATCAAGGCCGTCAGCAAAAAGGTGAAGGTGTGGCCCTTGATGCTCCTAGGCAGGCGTGACATAATTCACCTCCACCAGGTGCTGCTGCAACCGCTGTATGTACGGCAAGTAGCGCTCATGCCCTGCATCAAAGGTAATCAAATAAAAGCGCACATTGGGCCCGGACGCGCGGATGTTGCTTACGCCCTCCACGATGCTGGCGTCAAGCCGCGTGGTAATTACCACCGTGGCGCCCGTCCTGCGCATGCGGCGCAACTCCAGGTTCAGCACGCGCTCAAAGGGCTCCCCGCCGCGGAAAAGCTGGTAGGCCAGCTCCTCTTTAAGCAAATGCAGCGAGCCGCGGCGGTCGGACTGAAACTCCGTCTGTGTGGCGCCATACAGCGGCAGGCGCACAGGATGCTCGCCCGCCATCTGCATGGCGGCAACGGCCAGCGCGGTTTCACACAGGGTGTCACGCAGGCGCAGCGTGCCATCCTGCTTGTCTTCTCCGCCCACAGGGTCTGTGCAGTCCATCAAAATCAGGGTATCCGGCGGCGCAGGCACCTCAAAGCGGCGCACAACCAATTCCCGCGTCCGGCTGGACAGCTTCCAGTGGATGCGCTTGAAAGGATCGCCTTGGCGGTAGGGGCGGGTGTCCTCGGGCGAGGTCACGTCCTCCCCGGTGCGCCCCGGCAGCGCGCGCCCGTCATCCATCTGCGCAAAGGGCATGGGCTGCACCTCAAAGCCGCGCGGCAGGACGAGCATCTGCGGCAGGGGTGCCCGCAGTGTTTTTTTGATGCTCAACAGGCCAAAAATGTCCGAAAACCGCATCGTCTGCGCGCCGCAGGGCCATACGCCCACATGGTTAAACAGCAGGCTGAAGCCAGCCTGCTTCTCCCCCATAAAACCGGGGTACAGCTGCACATCGCTTTTGCCGTCGGGCAGGCACAGCATCAACCGCACGGGCCCTGTGGGCAGGGGGCTTTTGGTTAATAGCCCCACTTGCAGCAGCACTTTTCCGCCGCGCTCCACCTGCAGGCTGTCCATGCCCTGGGTGATGTGGGTCAGCTGACGGGCCAGCAGGACGCTGACGACGCTGTACACAACCATGAGCATCAACACCCATGAAATCAAATAAAAAACCGGCCCGCCCAGTGAGAGGGCGGACATGCCGGTCATCATCAGCACGCCCAGGACGGCGTAGAGCCTGCCTGTCATCCTTTGGCGCCTGGCACGGGCAGGCTATCAATGATGCCAGAGAGGATGGCTTCCGCCGAGATGCCCTTCATCCGGGCTTCCGGCGTCAAAATCAAGCGGTGGGAGAGCACGCTGTGCGCCATGCGGCGCACGTCATCCGGCAGGATGTAGCCGCGCCCCGCCAGCACAGCGCAGGCCTGGGCCGCGCGCACCAGCGCAATCGCGCCGCGGGGGGAGGCCCCCAGCTGCAAGGAGGGGTGCGCGCGGGTGGCAGCGGCGATTGTGGCCACATAGCTGCGCACCTCACGGCTGGTGTAGACGGTGCCGATGACCTCCTGCATCGCGATAATCTCCGCCGCGCCGCACACGGGCTGCAGGGATTTAAGCGGGGAGGTCTGGCTGGAGAAGCGGTCCAGCACGTCCATCTCCTCCTCAATGGAAGGGTAGCCAATCATCACCCGCAGGAAAAAGCGGTCCATCTGGGCCTCGGGCAGCGGGTAGGTGCCAACAAAGTCAATCGGGTTTTGCGTGGCCAGCACCATGAAGGGCTGCGGCAGCGCCCGCGTGACGCCGTCCACCGTCACCTGCCCTTCCTCCATGACCTCCAGCAAACTGGACTGGGTTTTGGGGGAGGTGCGGTTGATTTCATCCGCCAGCAAAATCTGCGTCATCACGACGCCTTCGCGGTACTCCATGTCCCCGGACTGGGCGTTGTACATGGTAAAACCGGTCACATCTGAGGGCGTGACATCCGGGGTAAACTGGATGCGGTTGAAACTGCAGTCCAGGGACTTGGCCAGGGCGGCGGCCAGCGTGGTCTTGCCCACGCCGGGGACGTCCTCAATCAGCACGTGTCCCTTGCACAATAGGGCGATGAGGGTTAGCTCTATCGCCTCGTCCTTGCCGACAATCACCTTGCGGACGTTGTTAATCAGGGCATGCACCAGGCTGCGGGGCTCAAAATTCATCGGTTTGTTGTTCCTTTCAGGCGATATCCAGCGTGACGCAAACAGTGAAGGCTGTTCTCCCGCGTCATATAAACAACGGGGGAGTGCCCGGTTTTCATCCCTGGCGCATCCCCCATTATAGCCGCGCTTGCATAAAGGCGCAACAAAGTTGTAAAAACTACGTAATAATCAAAACCTCCGGGTGAACACCGCTTGGAGGGCCCGCGTTTTTAGTCCGGTACGTGTGTAACCTTGACCAGGTTGGTGCTGCCCGATTGGGACAGCGGAATGCCGGTGGTCAGCACCACCAGGTCGCCGGCCTCCACCAGGCCTTCGTGTTTGGCGGTGTTGATGGCGCTGTCAAAGAGCACCTCCATGATGCGCTCCTCGCCCACCATCAGCCCGGTTACGCCCCAGGACAGGCTCATCTGCCGCAGCACTGTGGCGTCCGGTGTGCAGGCGATGATGGGAATGTCGCTGCGGAACCGGCTGATCATATAGGCTGTGGTGCCGGACTTGGTGACGGTGATGATGGCCTTGGCGTTTAGGTTGTAGGCAATCAGGCAGGTGGCGTGGGAGATGGCGTCGGTGATGTCGTGCGCGTCCTGATACATGTTGTCGATGAAGAACTGCTTTTTATAGTCGATGTCATCCTCAGAGCGCTCGATGATGCGCACCATGGTTTTGACCGCTTCCACTGGGTACTTGCCGTTGGCGGTTTCGCCCGAGAGCATGGTGACGCTGGTGCCGTCGAAGATGGCGTTGGCTACGTCGGTGATCTCTGCCCGCGTGGGCCGGGGGTGGGAGACCATGCTTTCCAGCATCTGTGTCGCGGTGACCACCTGCTTGCCGGCCATGCTGGCAATCTTGATGATGTCCTTTTGAATGATGGGGATTTCCTCAAAGGGGATTTCAACCCCCATGTCCCCGCGGGCGATCATCACCGAGTCGCAAACCTGGATGATTTCCTCCAGGTTGGAGACACCCTCGGCGTTCTCTATCTTGGCCATGATGCGGATGTGCTTGCCGCCGTTGTTGTCCAAAAAATCGCGCATCTGCTGCACGTCTTCGCGCTTGCGCACAAAGGATGCCGCGACAATGTCAAAGCCGGTCCGGATGCCAAAGGCCAGGTCCTCCTTATCCGCGTCGCTTAAATAGGGCATGGACAGGCGGGTGCTCGGAATGTTGACGCCCTTGCGGTTGGACAGCTCACCGCCAGAGAGCACACGGGTGCGGATTTTGTCCGGCTGGATGTCCAGCACTTCCAGCTCAATGAGGCCGTCGTCAATCAGGATCCTGCGGTTGTCACCCAAATCCCGCGGCAGATCTTTATAGGAGATGGATACCTGGGTGGCGTCGCCCTCAATGTCATCAATCAGCAGGGAAAACTCCGTCCCTTCCTCCAGGTAGACAGGCCCGTCCTTGAGGATGCCTGTGCGGATTTCAGGCCCCTTGGTGTCCATCAGGGTGCCCACCGGGATGCCCAGCTCGTTGCGCACCCAGTTGAGCTCCTGGAAGGTGGCCAGGTGCCCCTCATGCGTGCCATGGGAGAAGTTGAAGCGCGCGACGTTCATGCCCGCCTTCACCATCTCCATGATGATTTCTCGTTTGTTGGAGGATGGCCCCAGGGTGCAGATGATTTTAGTTTTGCGCATGTCATACTCCTTTTCCTTACGTGCTGATCCATCCGCATTATACCGTGAATACACGGAGGTTTCAAGAAAACAAGCCAATATTGGGCAGATATGCGGCTGCGCTGCCGCGCGCAGCGTTGTTCATCATGGCCTGGCCGTGTTACAATCCCACTATGAACCAAAGGCTATACGTTAGATTGGAGGAAACCGGTGCCCAGTGTTATCAGTTCGCTGATCAAAGCGCAGATTAGTTTGCTCAACCCGCTGATTAACGCCTTGACGCTAGACACCCAGCGCAAGCTGCAAGACGGCTTGGCAGCGCTGGGCTCCCGTGTGGCCAGCAACAGAACCGCGCACCATGATTTCTCGCTGAGCCATTGTGACGCCAGCTGGGTATTTCCGCTCAATGAGCGGGTGCACAAGGCCACCCTTTACCTGCACGGCGGCGCGTATTGCGCGGGCACCCTGGAATACGCCCGCGGCTTTGGCAGCCTGCTGGCGCTGGAAACCGGAAGGGCTACCCTGTGCCTGGGCTATCGCTTGGCGCCGGAGGACCCCTTCCCCGCCGCGCTTAATGACGCGGTGGAAGCCTATGAATTGATGCTTACCCGCTACCCCGCGGAGGTGATCGCTCTGGCCGGTGAATCCGCCGGCGGCGGGCTGTGCTTTGCCCTGGCACTTCGGATCAAGCAGCTGGGCTTGCCGATGCCTGAGCGAATCGTGACGCTCTCCCCCTGGGTGGATCTGTCCCAGTCATTGGACGCCTGTCAGACAATGGGGAAAGACCCCATCCTCAGCTGCGAAGGCCTGATGGAGGCGGCGGGCTGGTACCGGGACGGGCATGACCCGAAGGACCCTTTGGTATCGCCCCTGTTTGGGGAGTTTTCGGGCTTTCCGCCTTGTTTGATCATCACCGGCGGGGATGAGATCCTGCGCCCGGAGTCTGAGGAGATCCACCAGAAACTGCTGGACGCGAGGGTGGACGCAGCGCTGTATATCGAGGAGGGCATGTGGCATGTCTACCCCCTCTACCCTGTGCCGGAAGCGCGGCACGCCCAGGGCTTGATCAGTGACTTTCTAAGGGAAGCGTCATGAGCCAGAAGCAGCGCCCTACCGCCCCCGCCTGGCTGAGCCTGGACAACGCGGCCAAGATTTACCCCGCCGCGCGCACCCAGGGTTGGATGCCCCTGTTTCGGGTGTCCATCAATTTTGTGGAAGAGGTGGACCGCGCTTTATTGCAAAAGGCGCTGCAGCGTACCATCAAGCGCATCCCCCAGTTTGGCTACCGCCTGCGGCCTGGCCTTTTCTGGTTTTACCTGGAGGACCAGGACATCATGCCTCAGGTGGAGGACGACGCGCGCAACCCCATGCTGCCCTTTAACCTGGCGGGCAGCAAACGCTTTATGTTCCGTTTGCGCTGCCACAAAAAAAGGGTGGCGATGGAGGTCTTCCACGTTCTGACCGACGGCTATGGCGCCACCACCTTCTTGCTGACGCTCTCCGCGGAATACCTGTACCTTAAAACCGGCAAGCGCATCCCGGCAGAAGGGATGATCCTGGATACCAGGGAGGCGCCCAGGCGCGAGGAACGGGTGGATTCCTTCCCCAGAGTCGCGCGGGAGTTGACCCAAAGCCGGGGCGAGCAAAGCGCCTGGCAACTAAAAGGCACGCCGATAGAGGCCGGCTTTTTGCGTGTGGTGACGGGCATCATGCCAACAGAAAAACTGCTCTTTTTAGCGCGGGAGAAGAAGACCACCGTCAACACCCTCTTGGCGGCCATCATCATGCAGGCCTTAATGATCCAAAAAGAAGGCACCAAGCGCCAGAAGCGCAGGCCGGTCAAGCTCTCCCTGCCGGTCAACTTGCGCAAGTACTATGGCTCTGCCACGCTGCGCAATTTCTCCTTTTATGTGAACGTACCGGTGCAAACTGGCCATGGGCTGGACGGCCTGGATGACCTCATCACCTACATCAGCCACTACATGGGGCTGGAAACCATGGAACCCCAGCTCAACGCGCGTTTTTCCGCCAACGTGAAGGCCGAGCAGAACAAGCTGCTGCGCGCGGCGCCCCTCTTCCTCAAGGTATTGGTGCTGCGCATGATGTACCGCATGACGGGCGAGCGCTACATCACCAGCACGCTCACCAACCTGGGCAACATCAAACTGCCCGCGGAAATGGCAAAGCAGGTGCAGCGCATGGATGTCGTCCTGGGCTCCGCCCAGAAAACGCCCATCGGCGCCGCGGTCATCAGCTGCAACGGCCACACCTGTTTGAGTTTTTCAAAAACCATCAGGGAAACCGGGGTGGAGCGCCACGTCTTCACCACCCTCATCAAACTGGGCGTGCCGGTGAAGATTGAAAGCAACGAATAAAGAGCAAGGAGGGCACGGATGTCCTATTGTGTAGAATGCGGGGTGCAATTGGCCCAGGAGCTGGAAAAATGCCCCCTGTGCCAAACCCCGGTCATCAATCCCAATGCGCCAAAGCAGAAGCAGGCGGAGCCCGCCTACCCGGATCAGATTGAGGCCGCCATCGGCCAGATTGACCGCGGGTACGTGCGGCAGCTGTCCGTCATCATCATGATGGTGCCCATTTTAATCGTGCTCTTGCTTGACATCATCGACGGCGGCAGCATGTGGTCGCCCTATGTGATCGGCGCGCTGGTCATGCTGTGGTGCTTTTTGGTGGTGCCCATTGTGTTTCGTTTAAGGCGGCCCTATATCTATGTCACCCTGGATGTGCTGGCCCTGTGCGGCTACCTGGCGCTCATCGCCTGGATGAGCGGCAATTTCTCCTGGTATTCCACCATCGCGCTGCCCCTTTTGGTGTTGATGGGCGTCACCATTTTGTTGGTGCTTTTGATTATCCGCCGCATAGAGATGGTCAAACTGCACCGCGGCGCGCTGTTGCTGTTGCTTTTTGGCGCCTTTTTGGTGGCGCTGGAGGTCATCCTGGACCGAAGCATCTGGGGAGCAGTCAGACTGTCCTGGTCGGTCTACGCGGCGACGCCCATGATGGTCATCGCGCTGATGGCGTATTTGCTGGAGCACAACAAGGTACTAAAGGAAGAAATCCGTAAGCGCCTCTTCCTTTAGTATCAGACTCGCTTGTTAATGCATTGATAGTTCGGTCTTTTTTCGCCACCGCGTTGTTTCGTTCAGTCGGCGTAGGCTGCGACTACGCCTCCTTCTCTCAACTTAGCGGAGACAAAAAAATCCTCGAACTCTCTGCGCATTAACGCGTTCGTCTGATACATTTAAAACCTTGAATGTAATATTTCTTGAAGGGAATTACCGTATGTTATTGCTGGCGCTTGCGCGGACAAAAACCACATGGTATAATTCCCGGGACGGAGGAGTTTCAATTTCATGAGCATGGACGATAAACGCACGTGGCAGACGCTGTGCGGGGAATCTTTTATAGAAAATGTACCGCTTGCCAACATGGTAAGCATCCGGACCGGCGGGCCTGCCCGCTGGCTGCTGGACGTGGCAGACGGCAAACAGGCTGCCACAGCCTGGTCGACCGCGCGGGCGCTTGGCATCCCCGTATTGATTATGGGCAATGGCAGCAACCTGCTCATCCCCGATGAAGGCTTCCCCGGCCTGGTCATCCGCTTTGGCCATCAGTTCGCGGGCCTGCGCCTGGAAGGGGACCGCATCCACGCCCAAAGCGGCGTGACGCTTAAGGAATTGGCACTTTTCGCCGCGGACCATGACCTGCTGGGCCTGGCCTTTGCGGCCGGCATCCCCGGCTCCCTGGGCGGCGGGCTCATCATGAACGCCGGCGCCTACAACGGGGAGATGTCCCAGGTGGTGGAGGAAGTCCACTGCGTCAACCAGGACGGGGATTACATCACCCTGTCCCTTGAGGAGGCGCAGTTATCCTACCGCCACTCCCGCATGATGGCAGAGGGTTTGATGGTGCTGGGCGCGGTGCTGCGGCTCACACCCGGCAGCAAGGATGCCCTGTACGCCACCATGGCGGAGTTCCAGGCCATGCGCCGGGACAAGCAGCCCCTGTCCTACCCCAGCGCGGGCTCCTTCTTCAAGCGGCCCACCGGCTATTTTGCCGGCGCCTTGATTGAGCAGGCGGGGTTAAAAGGCCTCACCATCGGCGGCGCGCAGGTGAGCGAGAAGCACGCGGGCTTCCTTATCAACATCGGCGGCGCCACCACGGCGGACTTTGTCGCCCTGAAAGAAGAGGTGCAGCGGCGGGTGAAGGAGCGCTTTGGCGTGCGGCTGGAGCCCGAGGTGCGCATCATCCAGGGCACGGAAAAATGAGCTTTACCTCCCAGGTCAAGCTGGAGCTGGCGGGGCAGACCCAGCAGTCCTACTGCTGTGTGACGGCGGAATTGGGCGCCTTCATTCTGGGCGCCTCCGTCATGACCTTATCCCAGCATCGGCACATCAGCCTTGGGTTTCGCACCGAAAACGCCACAGTGCTGCGCCGCGCCTTGTGGCTGTTTAACAAAAGCGGCAAGGCTGCGGCCCGGCCCAGGCTGTTGCTGCGGGAGCGCATGGCCGGCAGGCGGCAGTACATTTTGCAACTGTCTAGCGAGGACAGCCACCGCCTGCTGCGCGACCAGGGCATGCTGCGCCTGGACGAGGCGGGGGAGGAGCGGTTTTCCGCGCCCCAGCGGGTGATGCGGCGCAACTGCTGCCGCAGGGCCTATGTGCGCGGCGCCTTCTTAGCCTGCGGCTATATCGCCGATCCCAGGCGCCGCTACCACGCCGAATGGGTCTATCAGGACCGCGCCCGCGCCCTGCGCCTCAAGCGCGTGCTGGCGCAAACGGGGCTGGCGGCCACGCTGTCCGCCCGCCGCGGCAATGTGCTGGTGGTCATCAAGGGCGGGGACCAGGTGGCGGAGCTGCTCAAGGTGATCGGCGCCGCGCGCGCCCTCTTCTCGCTGGAAAACACCCGGGCCGAAAAAAGCCTCAAGGAAAGCGCCAACCGCGCGGTCAACTGCGACCACGCCAACCTAAACCGGCAGCTGTCCGCCGCCAGCCGGCAGATCGCGGCCATAGAGGCCCTGTCCATGGCGCACGGCTTGAGCGCGCTGCCGCCCCGGTTGGAAGCGCTGGCGCGCCTGCGCCTAAGCCAGCCGGACGCGCGGCTTGTGGACCTGGGCGCGCAGCTTAACCCGCCGCTGTCCAAGTCCGGCGTCTGGCACCAGATGCGGGAGCTGATCAACCGGGCCCAGGAATTGGGCTTTTGATCCTAAACCTGTTTGCTTTGAGGGGCATTCCTCAGAAAGACCAGCTATTAAATGTCAAGAGGTGAAGTGGAGGAAATTTAGAATGAGTAAGGAGCATTAGGCACTTCCCCAAGCCCGCCGTCCTTGACTGGCAGCCTTCCGGCGCTGGGTAAAAGGCGGCGAGGGCGAAGGAA
>JAAYFC010000046.1 GCA_012728435.1 Clostridiales bacterium
CTGACCTTTTCTCTTCACCAAAACTTCTCTTTTAGCACTATTCCTATTCTTTAGTCACACTTTATTACACTAACTTCCGTTCATTTCACATGGTAATCTCCACACCCTTTACACTGTGGAAGTTACGATGTGAATTTACGGGAATTTGCAGGCGGCAAGGATGTGGTTTCTGGTATCGGATGTGCGTGGGACGGCAAGTCCGTATGATTTTGCCCAAGCTTCATTGAAATCAAGCAAGCGGGATCCAGATGGAGATGGTACCGTCCAACATTACTTCCTTATAATTGAATTGACCCAAGAAAAATAAAATCCGTGATTGACAGCCGCTTTGATGTGTGGTATCTTGCTTGTGGCTTCAAAAGCCAGTGCCAAAGACAGCAGGCCGCGCGCAAGCGCATAACGGCGAAAGCCGCCCGCCGAGGCGCGAGAGCATGATGTTTTAATGCCCTTGTGCCATTCGCACAGGGGCTTTTACTTTGAGCCGGAAGGAAGGTGAACAAACAAGCATGGAACAGAAGATCAACAAGAACCTTGAAAACAAAATGCTTAAGGTGGATGAAATTACCCAGCGGTTAAACAGTGCCAAGAGCATGGTCATGGTTGACTACAAAGGCATTACAGTGGAAGAAATCAACGCCCTGCGCGTGAAATTCCGCGAGGCCGGTGTTGACTATGTGGTCCTTAAGAACTCCCTGGTGAAGCGCGCGCTGAACAACGCGGGTATCACGGAATTGGACGAGCTGTTGGTTGGCCCCTCCGCCTTTGCCTTTGGCATGAAGGATGAGGTTGGCCCCGCGAAGGTCATTGACGAGTTCATCACCCAGACCAAGTCCGACAAGATGACGATCAAAGCCGGCATCCTGGAAGGCAAGGTAGTGGAGCCCAGCGCCATTGTCGCCCTGAGCAAGCTGCCGCCGCGTGAGGTCCTCATCGCCAAGATGATGGGCAGCCTGAACGCGCCGGTCACGAACTTCGTTGGCGTCCTCAGCGCAACCCTGCGCTCTCTGGTCTATGCGGTTGATGCAGTCCGCAAACAAAAAGAAGGCATCGAATAAACCCGGGGATACCCCACAAAACACATTAAAAATTTACGGAGGAAACATTCAATGAACCGCGAAGAAATTATGTCCGCTATCGAAGCGATGACCGTGCTGGAGCTGGCCGAGCTGGTGAAGGCCCTGGAAGAGAAGTTTGGCGTGTCCGCCGCTGCCCCCGTTGCCGCCGCTGCGCCCGTCGCCGCTGCTGCCGCTGCCCCCGCTGAAGAGAAGACTGAGTTTGACGTCGTGCTGACCAACGCCGGCGCCGAGAAGATCAAGGTCATCAAAGTGGTCCGCGAAGTCGTGAGCGGCCTGGGCCTGAAGGAAGCGAAGGAATTCGTCGAATCTGCCCCCAAGACCATCAAGGAAGGCCTGGCCATGGCCGATGCCGAGAAGATCAAGAAGCAGTTTGAAGAAGTCGGCGCCACCGTCGAAATCAAGTAAGAACAGCTTTAAACAAAACCCGCGGGAATTGCTCCTGCGGGTTTTATTTATGCCTTGTTTAATCTGTTATTCCGCTCTGAGGCACTCAACAGGGTCCTTCTTGGCGGCGATGCGGGAAGGAAGCCAACCCGCCAGCAGGGAGAGCAGCGCGCTGATGCCAATGAGGATGACCGCGCCCACCGGCGGCAGGATTGCCTTCACAGAGGCATCGTTGCTGAGCATGAAGATGATATGATTGATGGGGATGATCAAAAGGGCGGAGATGGCGATACCCAAGACGCCCGCGGTTAAGCCGATGATGAAGGCCTCCGCCGTGAACACGCGCGCGACATCCTTTCTGGAGGCGCCAACGGCGCGCAGGATGCCGATCTCCTTGGTGCGCTCCAGGACTGAGATATAGGTGATGATGCCAATCATGATGGAGGACACCACCAGCGACACCGCCACAAAGGCGATGAGCACGTAGGAGATCACGTTGATGATGTTGGTGACGCCGGAGATCATGAGGGCGACAAAGTCCGTATAGTTGATCTGCTCATGCGCGGGCACCGTCTGGTTGTACTCCTCAATGAGCCGGGCGATCTCTTCCTTGTGCTCAAAGGTGTCCATGTACAGGGTAATGGAGGTGGGCGTATCCAGGTTGACCTGCCCCACATCGGCATAGGTCTGCTGGAGGCTGGGGATGTTGGGCGCGACCAGCTGGTCGTACAGCCCCACGATGGTGCTGTCGTCCAGGTCCTTTTGCAGGCGCTCAAACAGCAGCACCGTCTGCGCCTCCTGCCCTGCGCCCAGGGATTCCATGGTGATGCCGGACATCTGTGCCCATTGGGCAAGCAGGTCCATCCCCCCCTCCGGAATGGTGGGCATGCCGGTGCTATCCTGCTGGCCGCCTGTGAACTGGCTCATGATACCCATGATTTGCTCCATACTCATGCCCTCGGGGATGGGCAGGGAAGGTGTCTCTCCCTCATCCCCAAGCGCATCCTGGCCAAAGGCTTCGGGATAGAGGCGGAAGGCTTTCTTGGCGAACTCGGCCTTTTGATCAATCGGGAGGCGCTCAAAATAGCGGGTTACATCCTCGCTTTTTTCCGCCGCGGTTTCTGGCGCGAAGCGCAGCCCGGTGAGCACGCTTTTTGTTTCATCCGCCTGCTGCGCCATCACCACCGGGCTTTGCGCGGCGCGCGCGATGACCAGGTCCGTCAGCGCGCGGGTATAAACGATGCCGCCGCTGCGCTGGTTGTTTTGATCGTTTGAGCGGATAATGCCGGAGATGGTGAGGACGGGCGCCTGCGACACCGCTGCCCGCAGGGCATCCTGATCGGTATTCAGGTTGGCGTACAGCCCCTTGCCATCAGGCACATAGTAATCGCTGCTGGCCATGAGCCGGATGGTCAAGCCCAGCAGGTCCTCATAGGCCCAGGAACGGGGCGTTTGCAAGCCTTCCCCCTGCGCCAGGTTCTCCAATTCTGCTTCAGTCAACAGCCCTAACCGATAAAGCAGGGATTCCGGCAGCTCGTTGTTGGCGTCCAATTCCAGCAGGACCTCGCTTGCGCTCTTTGGCCAGCTGCCCGCCAGCAGGGTGTTTTTTTCCTGGAAGGGCTCCCCCGCCAGGCCGTCGCTGGAGGACGGGGTGATCTCCGTCAACTCTGAATCGCCAAAGGGCATGAAGCCGGAGAAGGCGCGGCCAATGGCGCCCATGTTGGAGCCGCTTGACAGGCTGCGCATCTGGCCGTCCTGATCAAAGGTGTACAGGTCAAAACTGGCGTTATAGCCGTAGCGGATGTCCGTCAAATAGGGCTTGATGGCGTTGTCCGGGCCATCCAGGTAGGCTTTGAAGGAGGTAAGGTTGTTGCGGGTGATGGTGGTGCGCATCTGGTCGCGGTGGGCGGACCGCTCCGCGTTGAGGTAGACCGCGTCCTTCTCATGCTTTGGTTTTTCCTGCCAGGCCTGCTGCATGGCGCTGCGCATGCCCTCCACCTGGAAGGTTTCTTCCTCGATGGTGATGGGGTAGGAGGACATGGTATTGCGCTGCACGTTGATGATGTACTGGTTGACACCGTTTGACAGCGCTAAAATAAGCGCGATGCCAATGATGCCGATGGAGCCCGCGAAGGCAGTAATCAGCGTGCGGCCGCGCTTGGTAAGCAGGTTGTTGAGCGAGAGGGACAAGGCAGTTGAAAAGCCCATGGCCTTCTTTTTCTGGGCATCGGACGCCGCGGTTTGATTGCTTGCGGCGTTTGGCTTGCTGTCGTTTAAGACGTTGCCGTCTTTAAGCTCGATGATGCGCGTGGCGTAGCGCTCGGCCAACTCCTGGTTGTGGGTGACCATGATGACCAATCGGTCACTGGCCAGCTGCTTGAGCACATCCAGCACCTGCTCGCTGGTGACGGAGTCCAGGGCGCCTGTTGGCTCATCCGCCAGCAGGACTGCCGGGTCGTTCACCAGGGCACGGGCAATGGCCACGCGCTGCATCTGGCCGCCGGAGAGCTGGTTTGGTTTTTTGTGCACCTGGTCCGAAAGCCCCACGCTGCGCAAGGCGTCCAGGGCGCGCTGCCTGCGCTCCTTTTTGCTGATGCCAGACAGGGTAAGCGCCAACTCCACATTGGCCAGCACGCTCTGGTGCGAAATCAAGTTGTAGGACTGGAACACAAAGCCCACGCTGTGGTTGCGGTAGGCGTCCATCTCCCGCTCCGTATATTCCTTGGTGCTGCGGCTGTTGACGCGCAAATCGCCCGCGTCGTAGCGGTCCAGCCCGCCAATGACGTTGAGCAGCGTGGTTTTGCCGCAGCCGGACGGGCCCAATACGGCAACAAACTCCCCTTTTTCAAACGTGAGGCTGATATCCTTGAGCGCTTCCACCTTCAGGGCGCCGCTTTGGTAAATCTTCTTGATGTTTCTTAATTCCAGCATCGTACCAATTTCCTTACATAAAATAACAGGTCAGCAAGCCTGCTAACCTGAAACATACCATGATATTGACGCGTTCAGCCGGCCGTACGGCCTTGTTTACGGATTGTTGATGATTTGGAACAGTTCTTCCTCACTCATGGAAGGAATGCCCAGGCTGGCTGCCTTTTGTGCCTTGCTGCCAGGGTTCTCCCCTAACAGGAGATAGCTGGTCCTTCTGCTGACAGAGGAGGAGACGCTGCCGCCGTTTTTGGTGATCAAGTCCTCCGCTTGCTGGCGGGTAAGCGTGGGCAGCGTGCCTGTCAATACAAAGGTTTTGCCCGCAAAGGCGGTGCCCTCCGCCTGGTTTTGCACCTCACGCGGGCGCACCCCAAGCGCCAGTAGGGCATCCACCATCTGGTTGTTGACAGTGTCTTCAAAGAAGGAAAGGATGCCCGTGGCGATGACCTCGCCCACGGCGGGGACTGCCAGCAATTGATCCATGTTCGCCGCGCGCAAAGCAGCCAGGTTGTGGAAGGCCTGCGCCAGATCGCGCGCGGTGGCCCGGCCGATGTTGGGGATGCCAATGGCCAGCAGAAAGGCATCCAGTTCACAGTCCCGGCTGATGGCAAGCGCATCGATGATGTTCTCCGCCCGCTTCTGGCCAAAGCCGGGCAGGCCGATGAGCTCCATCGGGGTGAGCCGGTACAAGTCCTGCGGGGCGCGGACGCCCAGGGGGTCATACAGCACTTCCAGCGTCTTTTCGGACAGGCTTTCGATGTTCATGGCATCCCGGGAGCAAAAATGCGTCAGCCGGGCGATGACCTGCGGCTTGCAGCCCAGACGGTTGGGGCAAAACAGGTGGGCGCCGATTTCTTCCAGCAGGCTGCCGCAGGCAGGGCAGTTGACCGGCTTTTCAATCGCTTCTCCCATGATGCCGTCCTCCACCCGGCCCAGGATTTCCGGGATGACGTCATTGGAACGGCGGATGAAGACGGTGCTGCCCAAGGTCAGGCGCTTGCGGGAGATATCCCCGTAGTTGTTGAGCGTAGCACGGCGCACGGTGACGCCGGAAAAATCAACAG
>JAAYFC010000004.1 GCA_012728435.1 Clostridiales bacterium
CAGCACTTCCAGCGTCTTTTCGGACAGGCTTTCGATGTTCATGGCTTCCCGGGAGCAAAAATGCGTCAGCCGCGCAATGACCTGCGGCTTACAGCCCAAACGGTTGGGGCAAAACAGATGGGCGCCGATCTCTTCCAGCAGGCTGCCGCAGGCAGGGCAGTTGACCGGCTTTTCAATCGTTTCTCCTGTGATGCCGTCCTCCCCCCGGCCCAGGATTTCAGGGATGACATCGTTTGAGCGGCGGATGAAGACCGTGCTGCCCAGGGTGAGGCGTTTTCTGGAAATATCGCCATAGTTGTTGAGCGTGGCCCGCCTGACGGTGACGCCGGAAAAATCCACAGCGTCAACATGCGCAAGCGGCGTCAGTTTGCCGGTGCGCCCCACATCCCAGGTGACGCGCTCCAAGGTGGTGGTGGTTTCCTCCGCCGCAAACTTGTAGGCAACCGCCCAACGTGGGAATTTGTCTGTATAGCCCATCACGCGGCGGGTAGCCAGGTCAATCACCTTGATGACCACGCCGTCAATGAGAAAATCCAGCTCCTCCCGTTTGGCTTCCACGTCCAAAATGGCCTTGATGACCGCCTGCTCATCGCTGCCCACATACAGAAGGGGCGAGACAGGGAAATGGTTTTCCGTGATGAACCGGTTGAGCCCCGCTTGGTCCTGATAAGGCGGGTCCTGGATGGTGCCGATTTCGTAAAAGCGGACGTCCAGCTTCCTGGAAGCCGTGACCTTGGGATCCAGGTTGCGCAGCGCGCCGGCCGCGGCGTTGCGCGCGTTTTTGAGCGGTTCCGCCGCGGTACGGTTGTATTTGGACAATACGGACAGACGCATGATACACTCGCCGTGGATTTCCATCAGACCTTGATAGGGGATGCGGAAGGGAATGCCCCGGATGGTCTGCGCCTGGGGCAGCACCTGCTCCCCCACGATGCCGTTGCCGCGGGTGGCGGCCTGCACCAGTTGGCCGTTTTGATAGGTGAGGTTCAGCGTCAGGCCATCGTATTTATACTCCACAGCAAAGGCTAGCGGCGCCAAACCGGGTGCCCGGCTGTGCAGCTGCCGCACGCGCGTGAACCAGGCGGAAAGCTCCGCCTCGCTGTTGACCTTGTCCATGCTCCACAGGCGGTTGATATGCGTATGCTGCACAAAGACGGGCAGGGGATCTCCCCCTACCCGCCTGGTGGGCGAATCCGGCAGGATGGTGCCGGTTTGCCGCTCCAATACCACCAGCTCGTCATACAGTTTATCCCACTGGGCATCGCTGATGATGGGCTGGTCTTTTACATAATAGGCGTGGCTGGCCTCGTTAATGCGGTCAACCAATTCGCGCATGCGCTGGGACAGCTCTGTCATTTACTCTACCTTGACAATGGGCGCGATGGCCACCGAAAACTCCTTGTCGCCGTAAGCGGTAAAGCGGATGGATACGCGGGCTTCGGCGCCTTCGCCGGAGGTGCCGATGACCTCGCCCGTGCCGAATTTTTTGTGCAGGACTTTGTCGCCCTCTTTGAAAATCTGCACCGGCTCGTCCAGCTCCACCGACACCGACGGGAAAAAGCCCTTGGTGACGCCGGGGATGTCCGCCGGGTCCTGCCCCATGCCCGGGATGCCAAAGCTGGTCTTGGGCTGGCGCTGGGAGGGGCGCACACGCTCCTTGGGGGGCTTGTACTCGCCAAAGTGTTCCTTCATGGCCTTGCCGTAGGCGTCAGAAATGAGTGACTTGGGAATCTCCGCCAGGTAGGGGCTGGGCTGGTTGTAGGAAGCCTGGTTGAAGATGGCGCGGTGACGCGTCCGGCTGAGGTAGAGATACTCCTTGGCGCGGGTGATGCCCACATAGCACAGCCTGCGCTCCTCCTCCATGCGGTTTTCCTCCTGCTTGGCGCGGGCACTGGGCAAAAGGCCATCCTCCATGCCGGCAATGAAGACGGCGCGGTACTCCAGCCCCTTGGCGGAGTGCAGGGTCATCAAGGTGACAAACTGCGGCGCGTCCTCCTGCATGTCCAGGTCCGTCACCAGGGCGACGTTTTCCAGGTAGGATTCAAGCGTCGCGTCCTCGGTCAATTTTTCGTATTCGTAAGCCGCGCCCAAAAACTCCAGCAGGTTGTCCCGCTTGGTGAGCAGCTCCTCATCCGTGGTGTCCTCATACTGCTTGAGCAGGCCGGTTTCCTCCAGCATCAGTTTGACAAAGTCGCCCAGGGGCAGCTGTTTGCGCTGCTCGTCCAGCTTGTCCATCAGCTCCACGAAGGCTTTCACGCACTTGCGCGGGCGGGAGCCCAGGCTGTCGGGCAGGTCACGCAACACGGCGTACATGGGTGAGCTGTCCTGATCCGCCTGCTCCTCCAGCACCGCGACCGTCGCGTCGCCGATGGCGCGCTTGGGCACGTTGATGATGCGCTTGAGGGCGACATCGTCATCCGGGTTGACCAGGGTGCGCAGGTAGGCCAAGGCGTCCTTGACTTCCTTGCGGTCATAAAAGCGAGTGCCGCCGTAGACCTTGTAGGGGATGCCGGCGCGCATGAACATCTCTTCCATCACGCGGCTTTGCGCGTGCATGCGGTAGAGCACAGCGATCTCTGACAGCGGCACCTTGCGGTTGCGCAGGCGGCGGATATGCTCACAAATCCAGGCGGATTCCTCCCGCTCATCACCGGCGGCGGCGAACTTGATTTTCTCGCCCTTTTTGCCCTCGGTCCACAGGGATTTGTCCATGCGGTTCTCATTGTTTTTGATGACGCTGTTGGCGGCGTCCAGGATGGTCTGGGTGGAGCGGTAGTTCTGCTCCAGCTTGATGACCTTGGCCTCCGGAAAATCCTTGTTGAACTCCAAAATATTGCGAATATCCGCCCCGCGCCAGCCGTAGATGGACTGGTCGTCATCGCCCACCACGCACAGGTTGCGGCTTTCTTCCGTCAGCAGCTTGACCAGGGTGTACTGCGCCAGGTTGGTATCCTGATATTCATCCACATGCACGTACTGGAAACGCTGGCGGTAGTGCTGCAAGACAGGCGGGTGATCCAGCAGGAGCTCCAGCGTTTTGTTGAGCAAATCATCAAAATCCAGCGCGTTGGCGGCCTTCAGCCGCGCGTCATAGGCGGCGAAAAGATCATGGATGACCTGAGCCCTGCGATCCCTGCGGGACTGGGCGAACCATTCATCCGCGTTCATCAGCTTGTTTTTGGCATCGCCGATGATGTTTTTGACCTCGCGCAGGGTGAGCTCCTTATCGTCAATATCAAAGCGCTTGAACAGATCCTTCAGCACGCGCTGCTGATCATCATCATCATAGATGGTGAAGGAGCGCGCGTAGCCGATCTTTTCAATATCGCGCCGCAGGATGCGCACACAGATGGAGTGGAAGGTGCCAATCCAAATCTCCTCCGCCGTGACGCCGGTGAGCTGCTCCACACGGGTAAACATCTCCCTGGCGGCCTTGTTGGTGAAGGTAAGCGCCAGGATGTGCCACGGCTTGACGCCCTGCTCAATCAGATGCGCGATGCGATAGGTCATCGCGCGGGTCTTGCCGCTGCCGGCGCCCGCGATGATGAGCAAAGGCCCTTCTGTATGTAATACTGCTTCCCGTTGTCTATCGTTTAAGTCCTTCAGGTTCATGTTTCCCCCAGGTGTGCATATTGACATCAGTCCGCGCTGGACCACATGGTATGTTTGGCAGTGTACGAACTGTGATATCGGACTTCATTATATCACAAAACCACCCAGTAGTAAAAGACCGCTGGGTGGATTGGACCAAACCGGGGCTGCGAATGCTTATTCCTTCGCTGTCCCTTTTTCTTCTGAAATCTGGACGGGCAAATCGGTCTGCGCGAAGGGATCGGCCTGGATGTAGGCGGCCAGGTTGACGCTGGCGTCCACCTCCCGACGCTCCCGGCTGTGCTGCGCGCTGGAGCGCACAAGGGGCGTGGAGCCTGAAAAATCAATCAGCGCGCTCTCACGCACCTGGGTAAGCGGGAAGACCGTGGTGCGCCGTGAGACGGCGCGACGTGCGTATTCACTGGCAATCTCACCCCGCGGTCCAAAGTGCATGGGGAAAAACACTTTAGGCCGCAGCGCGATGATGAAGTGGTTGGCGCCAGCGTCATAAAACCCGCCCTGGTTGGGGTCCAGCGGGAAGAAGCTGATGTCAATTGTGTCTTTGGGAATCTGTGCGACCTTCTCATAAAAAAGGGCTTCTGCCTTTGCGATTTCCCGCAGGGAGTTCTCCTCGCGCCAGTGCCAGAGGTTGAGGTCACCCGCGTGGAAAACATTGAGGCCTTCCGCAGATACCAGATAGGATACGCCGATGTCCGTTGAGCCAAAAACCTTGATTTCGCTGTAGCCGACGGTGAAACTGTCCCCTTCGCGGCACACGCGCACATTGGCAGCCCGCGGCGCTGTCTTGGCTGCCTCCTGCGGCATGATGTATGTGATGGGGAAGGATTGTTTCCACTGATAAATTGCCGGGTCGTGATGGGCAGCGGAGGCGCTTGGTACAAAAACCAGGATGCTGTTGAAGCCGTGGAAGTCCTTTTCTGTCAGATAGGCGGATTCCAGCAGCTGCGGCACATCCTTTTGGCGGTAGCTGAACACCAGCAGCGTCTTTTGCAGGGACACTGTGAAAGCGGACTGATAAAAATAGCTTACCAAAGCCTGCTTTGTCATTCCCCTTTCCTCCTTTGCTGTTCCTGCGACCATAAAAACGCCTCCTCCAGCACCCGTCCCTGGGCGCGCGGCAGGGTCAATCCTGCGGCCTGCGCCAGCGTAGGCGCGATGTCCACAATGTCACAGCCAGGAAGCCTTAGACCCTTGGCAAAAGGTGGGCCGGACAGCCACAGCAGGGTCTTGGCGGCGGGGTGATGCGGCCCAAAGCCGTGTGTAGCCAAATGACGGGCCTCCTCCCCCTCATCGACATACACCAGGCCTTCCACTGGCTCCACCGCCAGCAGGACATCCTCCGGCGCGTGCATCATGCGCAGTTCCTCACGGGTGTAGATGTGGGCAATCTGCAGCAGCTCCTGGTTATCCTGCAAGGCCTGCAAAACGGGCAGGTAATCCGCGCGGCGCAGGTGCAAATAGGCACCCAAACCCAGGCTTTGCGCGCGGGCAGGAATGTGATTGGCCTGCAGCCAGCCATCCAGCGGCAGGCTGCCTGTGACATCTGCATGGCCATGGTCGCTTACCACTGCGACAATGCTGTCCTTTAATACCTTGTGGCGCTCAAGCGTATCCAGGATGCTGCCCACCCGTTCATCCAAGCGGGTTAAGGAAGCGCTTATCTCATCAGAAAATGTGCCGTAGGTATGGCGCATGGTGTCTGTGTCGGTGAAGTGGACGGCCAATAAATCCGGCATATGCTGTTGCTGCTTGCGCAAGGAAGCCAGGCGGACCTCCCTGCTTCCCTCCTTTTTGAGGGGCACATACTGACGCTCAATCACCTTGCGTGCCATCAGGGCAGAAAAATCATCCAGATGCGGCTGTTTGGTGCTGACGCGCTGCTTGCCGTAGCGCAGCTCTGACTTGATAAGCCACCAGGTGCTTCCGAAGCTTAGCACCTTCAACACCTGGTTCTCACCTGGCAGGGCAATAATCTCCGGCAGGTTAAATTTAATATTCCGGCTGTGACCAGTGGTGGGCCAGAGGATGCTGGCGCACTCCCGCCCAGCCTTTTTGGCCTGGGAGAACAGGGTGTCCGTCTTGATATGGCGCTCATCCCAGTACCAAGCGCGCTGGGAGGGATCCTTCTGTGGCTGGAAGGGCTCGTTGTGCGCGATACCGTGTACATCCGGGTAACAGCCTGTCATCAGGCTGGCATGGATGGGGTAGGTCAGGCTGGGATAGATGGTTTGCACATTGTCACAAAAAACGCCTTCCCGCGCCAGTTTGCCCAGATTGGGCAGGGAAAGCAGCTGATCCTGATCCTGCGCGAACACCGCGTCCAGGCTGATGATGACTAAACGCATCTTACTTACGCCACCTAAAGAACTTGCTGAGCCCCCAAGTGCCAAAGATCCAGGAGAAGGGGCCGCAGCCAATCCTGCCCTTGCGCTTTTTACCGAAGATTTTGTACAGAATGAAGCCGATGAACGCGATTTGGAACAGGCTGAGGCCATGCCAGTCCTCCTCCGCTGCATCGCGCGCATCCTCGCTGTATTGCCATGCCTGATGCTCCCTTTCTTTCGCGTCACCGAAGATGCTGTCCAACCAGGAGCCTTCGCTGGCAGGCACCGCGGTCGCCTTGCTGATATCTTCCCCACTGACGCCTGCAATGGCCAGCAGGGCGGCGCTTGGCCGGATGTCCTGCTTGCCCTGCGACCTAAAATGCTGGGCCAGGTTGACGAGGAAAGCGGCTAAAGCCTTGTCGTAGTCCCGTTCCTTTAGAAAGGGCGCGCGGAAATGCGTGGTCAGCAGGTTTTCCGCCTTGTCCTTATTCAGAAGGTCGTCGGCCTTCTCGCCGATGGTGATGGCGTAGTCCTCCTCACCGATGACCACCACCAGCAGAATCCCGCCCTGCAAAGGTTTGCTTAAGAAAACTTCATCAGTGTAATGCTGCGTGTTCGCACCGCCCAGAAAATCCCGGGTGATGATTTGGATGTGGAACCCCAGGCGGCTGTAAATCTGCTCGTTTAAGCGCTCCACCTCCCGAATCAAGTCCGGACTTAACACGAAGGCCAAGTCCTCTACTG
>JAAYFC010000047.1 GCA_012728435.1 Clostridiales bacterium
CTACTCATTCGAAGATTTTGCCAGGCAGCTCGCTGCCTGGCAACCCCGGAGCAACCAGCTCCCGATGAGACCCCTGGGCTTCCTCTCCCCGGTGGAGTTCCTGAAAGCACACACTGTCCAAGATGTTTGACTAACCTACACGCGTCGGTTTCCAGCAGTATGGAACGCGCCTTGACACGCCAAATACACAGCAGATATACTGGGCACGAAAGAAAGGTGGGATATTTGTGAAAAGATTTGCCGCGTTCATCATGATGTGCGTATTGCTCCTTCATCTTCCGGTCATCGCGGAAGAAGCAAAGGATTTAACGGCTTCGTGTGAGATCAAAGTCGCTTCCCATGCCTATACCGCAAAACGCGTGTTTGACCGTGACTGGGATACCTATTGGAGCGGCGAAAACGCCGGGAAAAAAATAACCATCAAAAGTCCGGAACCCATCTACGGGTTATATATTTGCTGGATAGATAATCCTTGGGACTGGACGATTGAAGAAAAAATCGGGTCGCAGTGGCAAAAGACAGAATTTGAGCCCAGCTCCTTCATGCACGCGTACTACCCTTTGAATGGTGCCAAAGAGTTGCGGCTTTACCCAACAGGCAAGCGCAAAAAATGGTTCGGCATCTCGGAAATCTTTGTGCTGGGTGAAGGAGAGATCCCGGCTTATGTGCAGCAATGGAAGGCCCCCGGGGACAGCTGCGACCTGATGCTGGTGCACGCGCATCCCGATGATGAGGTGCTCTTCTTTGGCGGGCTCTTGCCCACATACGCTGGCGAAAGGCAGCTTAACGTCGTCACCTGTGTGCTTACACCAAGCACGCGCAACCGGACGAGCGAGCTGCTCAATTCCCTGTGGACGGTTGGCTTGACCAATTATCCTGTCATCGGGCCGTTTCATGACAGGTACTCCAATTCACTTGATAAGGCATTCAAAGAGTATGGCAAAACCAAAACCAGGCGCTATGCGGTGGAATTGCTGCGAACCTATCGCCCCCAGGTGGTGGTCACCCATGACATCAATGGCGAATACGGCCACGGAATGCACCGCCTGGCCGCGAACATCATGCAATACGCATTTGATGCCGCCAATGACATCACGAAATTTTCGGACGCCGGGCAGGAATTTGGTCCCTGGCAGGCCAGCAAGCTCTACCTGCATCTATACAAAGACAATCAAATTGTCTTGGATTGGGATCAGCCGCTGAGCCGATTCGATGGCAAAACAGGCTTTGAAATCGCACAGCTGGGCTATGAACACCATCTTTCGCAACACCGGTATTATCAGTTTAAGGTGGAGCCCAAGGACAGCAACTACTCCAGCTATCACTTTGGCCTGGCAAACTCCACAGTTGGTGAGGACTTGCTTAAAAACGACTTTATGGAGAACATCAAATAGCGCTCCAAAACTTAAATGACTGGTTAAAACCACGGAAAAATCCCCTGTGATGAGGAAAACATCACAGGGGATTTGCTTGTGTTTTGGTTGACTGCTTATTGCAGCTTAAACTCCGCCCAGATTTCCTGGAACTTGCTCTCCGCCTCGCCCACGTCCATGATGAACTCGGTCTCGCCCAGAATCTCCGCCGGGATTTTGATGGCGGGGTTGTCCCGCAGGTACTCGGGGATGAACTCATAGGCTGTTTTCACCGGGGACAGGTAGTACTGCATGCCGGCGGTGTTGCCAGCTACCTCGCTGTCGAGCAGGAAGTTGAGCAGGGTGTGGGCGTTGCCCGGATGGGGCGCATTGGCGGGAATCACCAGGGAGTCGATGCCAAAGCCCATGCCCTCCTTGGGGTAAACCACCTGAAGGTCCGGGTTGCCATCCATGGCCAGCAGCACAAAGGGGGTGAACATGTAGCCTACGGAGACCTCACCGGAAATCATGTCGTTGTGGGGGGTGTCGTAGTTGAAGGCGCGGATGTTGGGGCGCAGGCTCATCAGCTTTTCCTTGGCCTCGGCCAGCTCCTTTTCATCCGTGGTGTTGAAGGAGTAGCCCAGGGTCTTCAGCGTGATGCCCACGATGTTCCGCGCGTCGTCGATGATGACGATGGAATCCTTCAGCGCCGGGTTCCACAGGTCCTCATAGCCGGTGATCGTGAGGTCCGTCAGCTCCGGGTTCACCACGATGAGGGGGGTGCCGGCGGTGTAGGGCACGGTGTACTCGTTGTTCTCGTCATAGTACTGGCCCAGGAACTGGGGATCCAGGTTTTTATAATTGGGCAGCAGTGACTTGTCCAGCTTATGCAGCTTGTTCTGCTTGCGCAGGGTGTTGATGGCATAGTCGCTGGCCAGGATCACGTCGTACTCATTGGTTGTGGAGGCCATTTTCAGCAGCATTTCCTCGTTGCTGGCAAAGGTGGTGTAGTTTACCTTGATGCCTGTTTGTTCGGTAAACTTGGCCACGGTGGCATCGTCAATATAGGTGGCCCAAGTGAAGAGATTCAGGGCTTTCTCCTCAACAGGTTTTTCCTTTGGTCGCGTCAGAAAATAGACCGCGACAGCCGCAGCGATGATCAGAATCACGGCCAGTACAATGGCAACAGTTTTTTTGGATTTCATATACGTCCCTCACTTTCTTTGTATGCTTCAGTCGCATGGATGATGTCAAAGCCTGAAGCGCGCGCCAGCCGGTTCATCACAGCCAGTCCCACACCTTCGGGGCTTAATGCCTTCACAAAAATGCGCTCAACCCCTTCCTCGTCCGCCTGCCGCAGCAGATAAAACAGGCGGTGGGCGGCTTCACCCGCGTCCTTTCCCAGGGACTTGAAACGCAGGCCTTCTGTGTGGCTGAGCTCTTGATCCAGCGCCAGCACCCAGGTATCCCTTTGGCCTTTTGCCAGGGTCATGAGGACGCGCTTGACATCCTCGTCCTCCCCCTCCACCAGCGTCAGCCTGGCCGTGGGGGCGTAGTGCTTGTGGCGCATGCCGGGCGAAGGCGCGTACTCGCCCTCCTCCAGCTGCCGCATGACGGAGTCGGCCACCTGGCATTCGCCAGCCACCGTGGCCAGCATCTGCGGTGTGATGGCACCCGGGCGCAGCACCATCGGGCACATGCCCGTCGCGTCCACGACGGTGGATTCAAGCCCTACTTCGCAAGGGCCGCCATCCAGTATCAGGGGAATCCTGCCGGCCAAATCGTCCATCACGTGGGCTGCTGTAGTGGGGCTGGGGCGGCCTGAGCGGTTGGCGCTGGGCGCCGCGATGGGGAAGCCGCAGGCCGCAATCAGCGCGCGGGCCACTGGATGGCTGGGCGCGCGCATCGCGATGGTAGACAGCCCCGCGCTGACAATCCGGGGCACATGCTGCTTTCGCTGGACAATCAGCGTAAGCGGGCCTGGCCAGAAGGCGGATGCCAAAATCTGCGCCAAGGGCGTCCACTCCCCACATTCCCGCGCGCCGGAAATATTCAGCACATGGGCAATGAGCGGGTTGTCCACCGGGCGGCCTTTTGCGTCAAAGATAGCGGCCACCGCCGACTCGTTGTACACGTCAGCGCCCAGGCCATACACCGTCTCGGTTGGGAAGGCAACCAAACCGCCAGACCGCAAAAGGTCCGCTGCCATGAATATACCCAGATCGTCCGGGCGCATCAGTTCCGTTTGCATATTTCCGCTTTCTGATGGTTCAAAGAAACCTCTCATCCCTTGAAAAACATAATAAATACAGATGTGACTTTCAGCACTGTGCATCCAGCGCGCGAACACGCGGAAGGTGTGCCCAGAGAGCAGCCGCAAGCCTGCGCGGTGCTATATAAAAACGGCCATGCCTGACCGTTTCACTGGGATAGCCCGAAGTGCCGCTGCATCCATTTTTTCACCCGCTATGTTCAGCAGGCTGGTACCCTGCAACAGATTTTTGCCGTCCCCTATCGCTTGCGCGGGGGCGTGGCAGCCAACTCCTGACGCGGATTCCATTTGGTAAAATGTGGGTAAAAACGGATAACTGGCGCACACTTCAGGGGGTATCCCGTCGCCTTCATCATAATATTGACAGGGCAGGCTGTCAAGTATTTTTGTGCCAAAAAGGCCAGATTCCTCCCGTTTTCATCATGAATTTTGTTCAATTCGTGCTTTTTGGCCTGTTTTATCCGTATTGGACCTTCAGGATATAGGGCTTGCCCCAGATGTAATAGCTGACCTGGATTTCCCGCACCGCGTGCAGGCCTTTTTTGGTTAGCAGGTAGCAGCGCAGCATGATTTCACGGCCCTTGGGCGCGGTGATGCCCTGGTTGATATCGCGGTTTTCGGCCTCCTGCTGGGAGAAGCAAAGCACATCCCCGCGGACCGGTACGACCACCGCTTCCAGCATCTGCGCCGGGATAAAGCCGCGGTTGCCCACCGCGATGGTGTATTCCAGGAGGACATAGTCCGTTGCCTCGCCCAGCGGCTGCTCGTCGTACACGATGCCGCGCACCGCGCCCAAAGCCATCTGCTCTTTAAGGCGGGCAAAGCGGGCCTGATACTCCGCCTCTGGCAGCGCGCGCACATTGTCCACGCGCAAATCAAGCCTTGTTGCGGCAAAGCCATAGATGGTGACGCCAGCGGTGAGCAAGGCAATCAAGGCCAGCACGAAAGCGATCTTTCTCATCAGCGTCCCTGCAAAATCTGATTCATTTTTTGAATCATCTCGCTGTCCTTAAGACGGAACTGGATTTCCACCCGGCGGCTGGCATCCATGTTTTCCCTGCCATCGGGGAAGAAGATGCGGTCGGAATAGCTGCGTCCCTTGGAGGTGAGGATGGACTGCAGTTTTTGCCGCTGCACGGAAGATAAGCCGGGCATTTCCAGGCAATAGGTCGCAACCCCCAGCGCACGGGCCTGGGACAGCTTCAGGTTAAGTAAATAAGTGCCGGTGGAATCCGTATGCCCCTCGATCACGATCTCCGCCACATAGGCCTCATACTCCGGCCGCAGCAACACGCTTAAATACACAGGGATCAACTGCGCCAGCTGTGCCTGCCCACCCGGCAGCAGCACCTCGCCGCCTTTTTCAAACAGCAGGGTGCTGTCCAGCATGATGTCGCCCGTATCCTCGTTGACCTTGACATTCAGGTTGCTGCGCGCAAAGGCCTGGCTTAAGTCCTGAATAATCTGCGTGCGCACGCCCAGCAGGTCATCAATCTGCTGTTGCTGCGCGTTCATCGCCAGCTGCATCTGGTTGAGGTCTGCCTCCTGGCTTAGCAACTGCAGCTGCAGCAAGGCCTGCTCGTCCTTCTGGGTTTTAAGCGCTGCCTGCGCGGCCTTGAGCTCGTCCTCCTGCTGCTGCAGCTGAATCTGGATGGAGGCCACTTCCTCTTCCTTGCCCTTTAATTCCGCCTGAGCGGTTTGCAGGTCCTCCTCCTTTTGCACCAGGGAAATCTGCGCTTGATCCAGCTTCACCCGCTGGGTCTCCAATTCCTTGGTCTTCACGTCCAGCACGGCGAAATACTGGTAGATGCTGACCATCAGCGCTAAGATAAACACCAGCAGGAGGCTTGAGAGCATGTCTGAGAAGGAAATCCAGTGGCTGCCGCCATCCCCTTTTTGAATCAGCCTGCGCGGCGCGCGAATGGCCCGCATTTAGGCACCCTCCGCCATCTGGTTGGCTGCCTGGGTCGCCTTGTTGAGGGCCTGGGTCATGTCCGCCAGCGCCTGCTGTACACGGGAGAACTGCTTTATATCAATCGCGGCACCTAAGCCGCCCTGTTCCATGGCGGCCTTCAGGTCGGTCACCATCTTCTGGGTCATGTCGGTCATGTTTTCCTCAAACATGCCCATGGTGCGGGCAAGACCGGTTGAAATATTCTCGACAAAGCTGGTGTAGCTGTCCTTGAGCACCTGGCCGGACCGGTTCATCTCGTTGGCCACGTCGTGCGCGCGGTCGCTCGCAGCGTCGGACTGCTTCTCCACCGCGTCCAGCACCCGGCCAGACCAGGAGGCGTACTGCTCCATCAGGTGGGACAGCTCCGCCTGCGCGTCCACCAAGGCCGCATAGCGCTCGTTTTGCACCTTCACATCCCTGTGCATGTCGGTTAAAATGTTTGCCGTCTGTTCCGACAGCGCGGCGTTGCTTGCCTGCGCCTTTGACAAATCCTCAATATAGCTGTCAAAGCGGTCGATCACAGTCTGCGTCATCAGGCCTGTTTTCTGAATGCTGTCCAGGATGCTGTCCGCCGCCGTCATCGTGCTGTTGACGGACTCCAGGTTGACCACCTGGGACTGGTTGATCTGAGACATGGTCTTGCCCAGCAGCAGAAACTGGCCGCTCAGCGCCTCATTCATCTGGCTGACAAACTGGTTGACCACGTGGTTCAGCCCCTCCACCTGCGCCTGGGTTTCAGACAGGATAAAGTGGTGCATGGATTGGCCGATAGGCGCAAAGGAGCGCTCCACCGCCTGGCCGATGCCGGACTCCAGCTTCATGTTGACCTCTGAAAAGGCGTTGGCCAAAAAGGCGGCCTGGTCTTCCATGTAGCAGGCGTGGCGGACAGGCTCATCCAGCGGTCTGCGCATGACCACATCCGAAAAGGCCTGGTTAAAATCATCCAGCGCGCCGGTCGCGGCGCCTTGGGCGGAACGGAAAAGGATGTTGAACACCAGGGAGCCGACCAGGCCAGCGATGGAGGTGCCATAGGCAAAGGTCATGCCCGAAATCATCGTGTGGATGGAGGTGACGGTGTTGCCGGCGTTGCTGAGGTCCAGGTTGCCCAGGCCGCGCATCAGGCCGATGAAGGTGCCCAGGATGCCCAGGCTGGTCAATAAGCCCGGGATGACCTCCGCCAACTGGAAGTGCGCGAAGTCCCGCAGGGTGGTCTCGTCGTTGATGTAGTCCTCCACGTCGCAGGACAGGCCGCGCTGGTCCAGCTGTTCCGCATTGACCAAAAAGCGCGCCCACTGCTTTTGCATGGGCTTTCCTAAAAACAGCACGTCCTGCCAATCCGGACGCCCCGTCTCATTGGGCTTGAACACCGCCAGGTTGCCGATGCCCTTGCGGAAGGCGCGTGCCGCGCGCTGCAAGGGGATGATGCACTTGCTGTAGCCCACCACGAACGTCAAAATCACCGCGCCGTACACCATCAGGTCAATGAGTTTATCTGATAGTAACCTTAAAAAATCATCCAATCGTTTCACCGCCTTTATGAACAGTATTGTAATCTTTATTTATTAAAATTGCAACAATTCTGTGATGGTGCGGCAATGGGCTTGCCTTGCTTGAACCTGTTAGGCGCATGCGGTATACTGGCTATGCATTTTTACTGCTTATTATGAAAGGCGGTGCGCAGTGGTCAAATTATCAGAACTCATCCAGGGCTTGGACCTCACGGTGTTGTCCCCCACGACCAAAAAGGTGCTGGACATCAAATCCTCCGAGTTTAACCGCCCTGGGCTTGAGCTGTCCGGGTATTATGAGCATTTCGCGCTGGGGCGTGTGCAGATTATTGGCAACGCGGAAATGGGCTATTTAATGGGGCTCTCCCCTAAAGAGCGCGACCAAAAGCTGCGCCGCTTCTTTGCCCAGGACATCCCCTGCGTCATCCTTTGCAGAGGGCATCAGCCGCCGGAGGAGATGCTGCGCCTGGCGAAGGAGCAGGATATCCCGGTGCTGGGCAGCCTGATGTCCACCACGGTGTTCATCGTCTCCACCATCCTGTTTTTAAACCGTGTCTTAGCCCCCCATATGACCATGCACGCCGTGCTGATGGATGTGTACGGCGTGGGTGTTTTAATCACCGGCGACTCGGGCGTTGGCAAGAGCGAAGCCGCGCTGGAATTGATCAAGCGCGGGCATCAGCTGGTCGCAGACGACGTGGTGGATGTCTGCCGCGTGAACGAGAACCGCTTAACCGGCGAAGCGCCGGAGACCATCCGCTTTTTTATGGAGATCCGGGGCATCGGCATCATCGACATCCGGCAGATGTACGGCATCGGCGCGGTGTTGATGCGCAAATCCATTGACCTGGAGATTCATTTGGAACACTGGGATGAGCAAAAGGAGTATGACCGCCTGGGGCTGGAGGAAAACTACACCTCCATCATGGACGTGAAGGTGCCCAGTTTGGTACTGCCGGTTAAGCCCGGGCGCAACCTGGCCATTATCATCGAGGTAGCCGCGCGCAACCTCAGCCTTAAGCGCATGGGCTACTCCGCCGCCAAGGAACTGGACAAGCGGCTTTCCGACATGATGAATCAATAAGCAAGGAGAAGATCAATGATTTACATTGGCATTGACTTAGGCGGGACCAAGATTGCAGCGGGCATAACGGATGATCAGGGCCAGATTTTGGCCGAGGCCTCCACCGCGACCATCGCGGAGCGCCACTACAAGGATGTAGTGCGGGATATGGCCAGCTGCGCGCTGCAGGCGCTGGAGCAATCCGGCAAGCTGATTGATGATGTGGACAGCATCGGCGTAGGCATCCCCGGCGTGGCGGAGAACGAGGGCGGCACCGTCATCTTCTGCACCAACCTGGGCTGGCATGACATCCCCCTGCGTGAGGAATTGCAAAAATACATCAACAAGCCCGTGTTTATTGACAACGACGCCACCGTTGCCGCCCTGGCGGAGAACGTGGCCGGCGTCTCAAAGAACGCGCATTCCAGCATCTTCCTGACGCTGGGCACCGGTGTGGGCGGCGGCATCATCATGGATGGCAAGCCCTGGACCGGCGCGCACGGCGTGGCTACGGAACTGGGCCACATCACCATGGAGATTGATGGCATCCCCTGCACCTGCGGCAAAAATGGCTGCCTGGAACGCTATTGCTCCGCCACCGCCCTCATCCGCATGGGCCGCGAGCAGGCGCGCCTGCCCCCGGACAGCTTAATGATGGCCCGCGCGGGCAGCGAGGAAAATATCAACGGCAAGCTCATCATCGATTGCGCCAGGGAAGGGGACCCCATTGCCGTAAAGGTCTTTGAGCGCTATACCAAGTACCTGGCCATTGCCGTGAACACGATGATTTCCTTTTTTGACCCGGAGATGATTGTGTTGGGCGGCGGCATCAGCATGGCCGGTGATTTCCTGCTGGACGCGGTGAAGGAGAAGATCCCCCAGTATCTGATGTACAAGACCCTCCCCTACGGCAAATTGGAGCTGGCTGTGCTGGGCAACGGCGCCGGCATTATCGGGGCTGCGATGCTGGGCAGGGTGCTAAAGGAAGGTGGTACCCTGTGAAACCGACGGATATTTCAAAACTGTATCAAGATACACCGGCAGACGGCAGCCAGGTGCTGGTGCGCGGTTGGGTGCGCACGCTGAGGGACAGCAAGGCCTTCGCCTTCATCGAGCTCAACGACGGCTCCGCCTTTCGCAACCTGCAGATTGTCTGCGATGAGGAATTGACCAACTTTGAGGAGGTCAAGAAGCTTACCCTCTATTCCGCCCTGGAAGTGAAGGGCACCCTCGTCTTAACCCCCCAGATGAAGCAGCCCTTTGAGGTCAAGGCCACGCAGGTGCGCATCCTGGGCGTCTCGGCGCCGGATTACCCGCTGCAAAAAAAGCGGCATACCTTTGAGTACCTGCGCACCCTCTCCCACCTGCGGGTACGCACCAATGTGTTTTCCGCCGTGTTCCGCATCCGCTCCCTGGCCGCGCAGGCCTTTCATGCCTACTTTGCCTCCCGGGACTTCATCTACGTGCACACACCCATCATCACCACCTCGGACGCTGAAGGTGCAGGGGAGATGTTCCGCGTAACCACGCTCAACCTGGATAAGCTGCAGAAAACGCGCGATGGACAGGTTGATTTCTCCCACGACTTCTTTGGCAAATCCGCCTCCCTCACCGTCTCCGGACAGCTGCAGGCGGAGGCCTATGCCCTTGCCATGAGCAAGGTCTATACCTTTGGCCCCACCTTCCGCTCCGAAAACAGCAACACACCGCGCCACGCGGCGGAGTTTTGGATGATAGAGCCGGAGATTGCCTTTAGTGACCTGGAGGACGACATGGACCTGGCCGAGGACATGGTGCGCTGGGTCATCAACAGGGTGCTTGAGCAGGCGCCGGATGAGTTCGCCTTCTTAAACCAGTTTGTGGACAAGGAGCTGCTGGCCCGCCTGGATCATGTCCGCACCAGTGCCTTTGAGCGCGTCACCTACACCCGCGCAGTAGAGATTCTTAAACAGTCCGGTGTCACCTTTGAGTACCCCGTCTCCTGGGGCATGGACCTGCAGACAGAGCATGAGCGCTACCTGACAGAGAAGCACTTTATGCGCCCCGTCTTTGTGACCGATTACCCGCGCGACATCAAGGCCTTTTACATGCGCGCCAACGAGGATGGCAAGACCGTCGCCGCCATGGACCTGCTTGTGCCAGGCGTGGGCGAGATGATTGGCGGCAGCCAGCGCGAGGAGCGCTATGACAAACTGCTGGCGCGCATCCACGAGATGGGCCTGAAGGAAGAGGAGTACACCTGGTACCTGGATCTGCGCCGCTTTGGCACCGCCAAGCACGCCGGCTTCGGCCTGGGCTTTGAGCGCTTTGTGATGTACTTAACCGGCATCACCAACATCCGGGACGTTTTGCCCTTCCCCAGGACGGTGGGGCACGCGGAGTTTTAAGGGCAACGACGCTGAGGGCATTCTTGAAAGAATGCCCCCAGACCCCCTAAGAACTTTAGAATTTCTCTCATCTGCCTTATTGCCTAAAGAAAAGCCGCTGACCTAAATCAGTGGCTTTTTTGTGCTTGTCATGACATATGGATGAGGATTAATACTAGACTCAATCTTTAACGCTTTCTTCACTCGTCTTCGCGGGTGACAAAAAATTGCTCTGCCCATGAGTGCGTTAAAGTTTTCGTCAAGTATAAAGTCTTTTTGCTTCTTTTTCTTCAGAAAAAGAAGGGTTCCCAATCCCCCGGTCTCCCTGCTTGCTACTCCCGATAGCCTCGGGGGTTCTGTTTTTGCCAGTTCCAGGCGTCGCGGCACATGTCGGCGATACCCAGCTTTGCCTCCCAACCCAGCAGATCCAGGGCCTTCCTGGGATCGGCGTATACGGAGCCAATGTCCCCTGGCCGGCGGGGTCCTATCACATAGGGCACCTGTACATCATTTTCTTTTTCAAAGGCGTGTATGATGTCCAGCACGCTGTACCCTACGCCTGTGCCCAGGTTAATGGCCTCGCAGCCCTGGTGCTTGGTGGCGTATTCCACTGCCTTTAGGTGCCCCCTGGCCAGGTCCACCACGTGGATGTAATCCCGCACGCCGGTGCCGTCCTTCGTGTCGTAATCATTGCCGTGCACCGTGAGCCGCTCAAGCCGGCCCAGCGCCGTTTGCGTGATATAGGGCAGCAGGTTGTTGGGGATGCCGGAGGGATCCTCCCCGATCATGCCGCTTTGGTGCGCGCCGATAGGGTTGAAGTAGCGCAGCAGCACCACGGAGAAAGCGGGGTCGGCCAAGGAGATGTCCTTTAAAATCTGCTCGCCCATCAGCTTCGTCCACCCATAGGGGTTGGTGCAACCCAGGTGCCCGCCCTCGTGCAGCGGCATTTCGTTATCCTGCGCGTATACGGTGGCGGAGGAAGAGAAGATGAAGTTGCTTACATTGTACTTTTTCATGACCTTGCACAAGGCCATGGTGCTGACCAGGTTGTTATGGTAGTAGGTGAGGGGGATGCTGACGGACTCGCCCACCGCCTTGAGCCCCGCGAAGTGAATGACGCAGGCGATGTTGTGGTTTGAAAACACCGACTCCAGCTGCTTTTCATCCCGCGCGTCAAACTGATACATGGTGATGGATTTGCCGGTCAACTGCTCCACCCGCTTTAAGCTTTCCATGTCGCTGTTGCACAGGTTGTCCACCACCACCACCTGGTAGCCCGCATTCAGCAATTCCAGGCAGGTGTGGGAGCCGATATAGCCCGCACCGCCAGTTACCAGAATCGTCATCTTCCATCCTCCTTGCGTTTCATTAGCATAGAAAAACCCCATGCAGGATTGTCCTACATGGAGTTTAACATTACTTGGCGTTTTTCACCATACCCCAGAAGGTATCATACAGCACCTTGACGTCGTGGTTGTCGTGGAAAAACTCACAATTGTCGATGACGTCCTGCGCGGGGTTGAGGTTGGGATTGCCCTCATAGCTTTCCCCCATCAGCTCAATCGCGCCGACATTGGGCGTGGAATACTCGATATACTCCACATTCATCTGGGCGATATCCGGGCGGGACAGGAAATCAATGAACTTGTGCGCGTTCTCTACATTGGGCGCGGTGGAAGGGATGACCATGCCGTCCACCCAAACGTTGCTGCCCTCCTGTGGCACCACATAGGCCAGGTTGGGGTTGAGGTTGATGGCGTATTGCGCATCACCCGACCAAACCAGCGCCAGCGCCGCTTCGCCCGCGACCATCTTGTCCTTGGTCTCGTCCACCTGGTAGGCCTTCACGATGCCTTTTTGCTTCTGCTCAATCAGTAAATCGGCGGCTTCCTTAATCTCCACCGGGTTTTTGGAGTTCACGGAGTAGCCCAGGTATTTCAGCGCGATGCCCAGGGTATCCCGAGGGGAATCCAGCATGAACACCTGGTCTTTGTACTTCTCGTCAAACAGCGCGCCCCAGGATGTAATGGGCTCATCCACCTTGGTGGTGTCATACAAAATGCCCACTGTCCCCCACATGTAGGGCACGGAGTACTCGTGGCCTGGGTCATAATCCGGGTTTTGCAGCCAGTCCAAGATCTGCGCGGCGTTGGGCACCTTTTCAAAATCAATCGGTTGAAGCAGGCCCTCTGCGATCATGCGCTCAATCGCGTAGTCGGACGGGAACACCACATCAAACTTGCCCGGGCTGGTGCGCACCTGCACCATCATATCTTCATTGAGCGTGAAGTTCATGTATTCCACGCGGATGCCGGTCTCCTCCTCAAACAGGCGGATGACGTCCTCGTTGATATAGTCTTCCCAGTTAAATACGTTAACTGTCCCCTCCGCAAGACCAGCTGTCACAGACAGCGCCAACAGGATGGACAGCAGCAGCACAATGACTTTTTTCATTCTTTTCCTCCTTAGGATTCGTGGGCCAGCGATGCGCGGCGGTTGACCGCCAGCAGCAGCACCAGCAAGGCGACAAACATCAGCGCGGATAGCGCGTTCATCGTAGGCTTTATACCCTTTCTGGCTTCGGAGTAAATCAGCGTGGACAGATTTTGCACCAGGGGGCTGGTGGTGAAGTAGCTGATGGTGAAGTCATCCAGGGACAATGTGAAACTGAGCAGGGCGCCGGTGATGACGCCCGGCATCACAGAAGGCAGGATGACCCGGCGCAGGGCGTAACCCGGTGTCGCGCCCAGGTCCAGGGCAGCCTCGTAGCTGAATTTGTTCATCTGCTTTAGCTTGGGCATCACCGACAAAATCACATAGGGGATGTTGAAGGTGACGTGGGCTAGAAGCATCGTGAAATAGCCGCGCGGCACCTGGGTAAAGATGAACAGCAGCATAAGGGAGATACCGGTTACGATGTCCGGCATGGTCATGGGGATATTGGTCAGGGTGAGCATGACGCCCTGGGGGCGCTTGCTCATCGCGTGCATGCCAATGGCGGCCAGGGTGCCGATGACCGTGGCGATGGCAGCCGCCAGAAGGGCGATGGTGACGGTGATATACAGCGCGTTCATAATGGACGGGCTGTTAAACAGTCGCTCATACCACTGCAGGGAAAACCCCTCCCACTTCGCGCGGCTGACACCCGCGTTGAAGGATTGCACAATCAACACGATGATGGGCACGTATAAAAACAGCAGCACCAGGGCCAGATACCCGCGTTTCATAAACTTGCTCACAGTGTACCGCTCCCTTCTCCCTCCGGGTCCGCCTTGCGCAGCAAGGTCAGGCTGATGAGGATCAAAACCATCATGATCAAGCTTAATGCGCTGCCCACATTCCAGTTATCGGCGCTTAAGAAGGTGCGCTCAATCAAGTCACCGAACATCTCCGTATTGCCGCCGCCTAAGACGCGCGGGATGAAAAAGGTGGTGACCGAGGGCATGAACACCATCGTGATGCCCGAGACCACGCCTGGCAGCGACAAGGGCATGGTCACCCGCAGGAAGGTGAGCGCAGAGTTGGCGCCCAGGTCCATCGCGGCCTCAGACAGCCTTCTGTCCTGCTTGCTTAAGGAGTTGTAAATCGGGAAGACCATGAAGGGCAGGTAGTTGTACACCATGCCCAGGAGCACCGCCTGGGAATTGTACATCAGCCGCATCTTGGGCAAGCCCATGGCAGCCAGCAGCGTGTTGATCAGCCCGTTGTCCTCCAGCAGGCTCATCCAGGCGATGGTGCGCAGCAGGAAGTTCATCCACATGGGGATGATGAACAGGACAACCAGCGTCGCGCCCAGCTTGAAGCTGCGGTCCGCCATAAACAGGGCCGCGGGGTAGCCCATCACCAGGCAGATCAGCGTGCACAAAAAGGCCATCCAGAGGGAGTACAGCAGGGTGTCCAGGTTGACATTGCCCCTGGCAATCCCCAGGTCCTGGGGGTTGACGCCCAGGTCCAGCATCTGCTTGCGCATCTCGTAGTTGCTGTCCCAAAAGGTCTTGAAGTTGTCCAGCGTGAACCCGCCTGTCTTGTTGGTGAAGGCGTAATAGGCAATGAGCAAAAGCGGGATGAGCGTAAACAGCACAATCCACAGCCCATAGGGAAAGGCGAAGAGCGAGCGCTTCACGCCGCGGTTGCGCCGGATGCTGACCGCGACCATACCGATGAAGCCCATAAAGCCCACCAGCATCACCCAGCTTGCCCAGGGGGGCAGCGCCATGTTGTTCATGCGGTTTCTTCCTCCAGGCTGACGGTCTCCTGCGGCGGCATGGGGCGCATGATGTGGATGTTAAAGGGGATGACGTCCAGCCCCACAATGGAGCCCTCCGGCTGCATGACGGTGGAATGGACCTTAAAGCGCATCTCGCCCGCGTCGATGATCATCTCATAGTGCACCCCCTTGAACAGCACGCTGTGTACGCGGCCGTTGAGGCGGCCTTCGTCCTCGCCCACAATCAGCAGATCCTCCGGCCGGATCAGCACATCTACCGGGGTATCGCTGCCAAAGCCCTTGTCCACGCAGGGGAAATCCGCGCCGCAGAAATTTACCAGCTCGTCATGCACCATCACGCCGCGCACGATGTTGGACTGGCCGATGAAGTTGGCGACAAAGGCGCTCTTGGGCTCATCATACACGTCCTTGGGGGTGCCAATCTGCTGGATAAAGCCGTCCTTCATCACCACGATGATGTCAGACATCGTGAGGGCTTCCTCCTGGTCATGGGTGACGAAGATAAAGGTGATCCCAAGCATCTGCTGCATGCGCTTGAGCTCCAGCTGCATCTCCTGGCGCAGCTTTAAGTCCAGGGCGCCCAGCGGCTCATCCAGCAGCAGCACCTCTGGCTCGTTCACCAAGGCCCGCGCAATGGCGATACGCTGCTGCTGGCCGCCGGACAGGCTGTCCACGCTGCGCTTTTCATAGCCGCGCAGGTTGACCAAGGCCAGCATCTTCTCCACCTTAGCCTTGATTTCCTCCTTGGGGCGTTTGGCGACCTTCAGGCCAAAAGCGATGTTTTCAAACACATTGAGATGGGGAAAGAGCGCGTATTTTTGAAAGACCGTGTTCACCTTGCGCTTATAGGGCGGCAGCTGTGTGATGTCCTCACCGTCAAACAGCACACGTCCCGAAGAGGGGTTCTCAAACCCGCCGATGATGCGCAGCGTGGTGGTTTTCCCGCAGCCCGAGGGGCCCAGCAGCGTGACAAACTCATTTTTACGGATGTAAAGATTGATGTCCGACAGCACCGTGACGCTGCCGTAGTCCTTGGAAATATTCTCCAGGTTGATCAGCCGTGGTCTTTCTTGCATAGGAGCCTCCAGTCAGGTGGATTTGATGTACTGCGTCTGTAATTAAAAGGAAGGGGGGGTGGATGTCCAAATAA
>JAAYFC010000048.1 GCA_012728435.1 Clostridiales bacterium
GAAGTTACTCTGTGAATTTACTCAGCAAAACACAGGCTGCCAGCACCCAAAATCGTGATTGACAGCCCTATCATTGCTTGGTATACTACACAGGCGTTTTGCACAGTCTCAACGCTGCACGCGGAGAGATGGCCGAGCGGTTGAAGGCGCTAGTCTTGAAAACTAGTGATGTCGAAAGGCACCGGGGGTTCGAATCCCTCTCTCTCCGCCATCTTCCATCACCGGCTTGGAGAAGTACCCAAGTGGCCGAAGGGGCTCCCCTGCTAAGGGAGTAGTACGTGAAAGCGTAGCGAGAGTTCAAATCTCTCCTTCTCCGCCAAAACCCAGTAGTTTCAACGCTGCTGGGTTCTTTTTTTGTCTGTTGTTGTTATAGTAAAAATGGGCAGAAATGGAGTAAATGAGGTCTACTGTACCCACCGCTGCACCCAAAATGGATAGTAAATGTGGTCAGGCGTAAAGGCGTCGACCGCCTTGTTTGGGCTTTGTGACGCGGGGTATATATGCCAACACAGGAAACTGCGGTCAGTCATTTGACTGTTTAACTAAGGAGAAACACGATGAAGAAAAAAACGCTACTTCAAATCCTGATCCCACTTGTCATTGTGGCCCTCATCGGCGGGTTGTGGTTGATAAAAAACAATGAGCGCCAGGCGGCGCAGGCCCATCAGGCAGCCTTGACTGCTGATAACCCTGCCTTCCGTTTAATTGAAACCAGCGTAGATTTAGAGGGCTACCTAAGCCACAATTTGCCCGTCATCATGGACTTTGGCGCGGAGGATTGCCCGCCCTGCCAGGTGATGAAGCCCGCGCTTGAAAAGGCGCATGAGCAAAACATCGGCCGCGCGGTCATCAAGTTCTTTGATGTCTGGGAGCATCCGGAAACAGCCGGGGATTACCCCATCATGGTCATCCCCACCCAGGTGCTATTCAACGCGGACGGCACGCCCTACAAGCCCAGCGAAAAGGTGGAGCAGGCGGGCATCAGCTTTGATTTTTACAATTTGCAGGGCACACAGGAGCACGCGCTGACGGTGCATGTGGGCATCCTGGATGACGCGGCTTTTGAGCTCATCCTGGCGGACATGGGGGTTGCCGATGAACGGGATACTTGAAACCTTAAGCAAGCTGCTGGGACAAAACCAGTGGTTGGCGCCGCTTATCGCCTTGGTCGCGGGGGCGGTCACCTCGCTGATGCCCTGTTCCCTGGCATCCATTCCGCTGATCATTGGCTACGTGGGCAGCGACGCCAACCAGCAGGACAAGCGCCGCCCGCTGAAGCTCTCCCTCACCTTCGCGGTGGGGCTGACGGTCACCTTCACGGTGCTGGGCGTCATCGCGGCCACAGCCGGTGTGCTCATGGGCAGCGCGCAGCGCTGGTGGAACCTCGTCCTGGGCGTTTTGATGGTGTTAATGGCGCTGCAGACCTGGGAACTGTTTGAGTTCATCCCCTCCAGCTACCTGGTGTCCCGGACCAAGCGGCGCGGCTATGCCGGCGCCTTCATCGCGGGCACCCTGGGCGGGTTGTTCTCCAGCCCCTGCGCCACGCCCGTGCTCATCGCGCTATTGGCGCTGGTGGCGGGCCAGGGGCAGGTGCTTTGGGGCATCCTGCTTTTGTTGCTCTACTCCATTGGGCACTCAGCCCTTGCGGTACTGGCGGGCACCTCTGTCGGCTTCGCGCGGCGCATCACCAAAAGTGGCCGTTACGGCAAATTCAGCCTGGCGCTGCGCCTGGTCATGGGCGCGCTGATTTTGGCGATGGGCCTCTACCTTTTGTACCTGGGCTTTTAATCAGGCGCTTCATCAGATACAAGCAAATCAATTGCGGGCTGCCCCCATGGACAGCCCGCTTTTTTATCCAGCCAGCAGGTTGATGTACTCCTCCTCGTCCGCGATTTGCAAAAGCGGCTGCGCCAGGTTGTCCTGGTGCAGCCAGGCGTCCTGCAGCTCCAAGCTTTCAAACATCACCGGCATCCGGGGATGCACCGCGCCCGGCTTGCCCACAGCCGCCCTTGTGAGGATGACAAAATGGGGGACGGGCTCAGCGGGGAAGGCCAGGGCCGCCATGTGAATCATCCCGCCATTGGGCCTGCCAAACAGGTGCGGCACCTTTTGATCGGACCACTCATAAAAGGCGCGGGCGGGCACCAGGATGCGGCTTTTTTGCAGCAGCGGGGCAAACATGGGGCTGGTGTGCGCGGTTTCACTGCGCGCGTTGATCAGCAGGCGCTTCATAAAATGCGGCTTAAAGCCAAAGCGCATGGGCGCCTGCCCCTCCCGGGTGTACACGGGTGCGATCTGGCTGGGCACCACGTCGCCCAGTTGAACCGACAGCTCCGGATGCTCCAGCATCATCTGGCGCACCGCTTCCTGGAAGCTGAGGTTCTCATCCTCAGTCGTAATATGGTATTTCCCGCACATTGCGCTCCTCCTCCACAAACCACCGCCGGTCCTCATCCAAAAACAGGTACAGCTGGCGCGGCCCCACGTGCACCGTGTAGCGGGTTCCCTGGCCGCCCGCCTTGGTGGCGTGCGCGGCGCGCCGGTCCGTCACCCTGTCAATGGGCAGCGTCTGGTCATGAAGCCGAAGGGCCTCCGGCGTGATGACACCGCTTACATCGGTGCGCGCGCGCACCCACACATAGGTCTTCCCTTTCATTTTACCCCCTCCCCCTCATCGCGCTAAGCGCCTGCAGGTCGTGGTCATCCACGGGGTTCAAATCCTGCGTGGCCGCGCCGCACAGCATCAGCCCGCGGCGGATGGCGTTGTGCCCCCAGCGGGAGCGGATGTCATCCAGCGCGCCCTCCAGCGCGCGCTCCCGCAGCACCTTGGGCGGCGTCCACAGCGGCAGCTGCACCATGTGCTCCGTGCTTTTCAAATCGCTGCCGCACACGCCCAGGGAGCGCAGCGGCAAATGCCAGTGGTAGTGTTCCCGCAAAAGGGACAGGGCTGCGCGCGCGATGTCCGAGCCCGAGTCGCTGATTTGCCCCAGGCGGCACTGGCGTTCCTGGCCGTTTAACTCGCTGTCGCGCATCCAGACGGACACCGTGCGGCAGGCCAGCCTGTGCGCGCGCAGCCGGGCGGCCACGCTGTCAGAAAGCAGGTAGAGAACAGCCTTGGCGCCCGCCTCATCCCGGATATCATGCGGGGTGGTGGTGGAGTTGCCGATGGACTTGATCTCCTCCGCCTCCTCCGCGCAAAGCACGGGGGCCTCATCCTGCCCGCGGGCGAAGCGCTGCAGCATCTCCCCGTTTTTGCCCAGCACCGCGCGGATTAAGGCGTCATCCGCGCAAGCCAAGTCGCCAATTGTGTACAGCGCCAGCCGGGCCAGGCGGCGCTTGGTGGCGCGGCCCACGTACAACAGCTCCTCCGCCGGCAGCGGCCAGACCTTGTCCTTGAAGTTCTCCACCGTGATGACGGTGGTGGCGTCAGGCTTGCGCATGTCCGAGCCCAATTTGGCAAACACCTTGTTGAAGCTGACGCCAACGGATACCGTGATGCCCAGCTCCTCCTTGGCGCTGTTGCGGATCTGGGCCGCGATTTCCTCACCCGTAAGGCTGTGCCCCGTGACATCCAGCCAGCTCTCATCCAGGCCAAAGGGCTCCACAAAGTGGGTGTAGCGCCGGTAAATGGCGCGCATTTTGCGCGAATACAGCAGGTATTTGCGCTGGTCGGCCGGCACCAAAACCAGCGTGGGGCATTTCTGCTTGGCCTGCCAGATGGCCTCCCCGGTCAGCACCCCGCATTTTTTTGCGAGGGTGGACTTGGCCAGGATGATGCCGTGGCGCAGCGCGGGATCCCCGCAGACCGCCACCGGCAGCCCGCGCAAGGCAGGGTCCTCCGCCGCCTCCACCGAGGCGTAAAAGCTGTTGCAGTCGCTGTGCAGAATGGTTCGCACCCTATCTCACCCCCAAAAAGAGAACAAATGTTCTTATATGGAGTATAGCACCCTCCGCCCCCAGACGCAAGAGCTCAAAAAAACAGCCCGCAAACGGCGCGGGCTGTGGATGACGCGGTGCTTTATCGCAAAAAAGGCTTGCTGATAAAGGCGGATACCCCGTTTTGCAGCAGGCGGTAGGTCAGCTTGGCCAATTGTTCCGGCGTCTCCTGGAAATCGGTTAAAACCCAGCGCTCCACCACACCGATGTTGGTGTAGGTGATGAAGGTGTGCAGGTAGGCCAGGGTGGCCTCATCCGCGTTGCCCAGCATCTTTTTCCAGTCGTGCAGCGCCTGGTCGCGGTAGATGTTGCTGACTTTCTTCATAAACTCCTTGTCGCCAAACTTGCCGAACACCACGCGGGCCAGGTCGCGGTTGATGTAGATCACCTCATAAATCCGGCGCAGCAGGTCGGGCCCGGGCAGCACGGCGTGGCTGGTGCCAATCAGCTCCATCAGCTCCTCATACAGCTCGTTCTCGATCTTCTCCATCAGGTCATATACATCTTTATAGTACAGGTAAAAGGTGCTGCGGTTGACGTCCGCCATCTCGCACACCTTGGTCACCGTAATCTTGTTGAGCGGCGCTTTTTGCAGCTGAGCCAACAAACTCTCACGCAAGGCCAGGCGGGTGTAGCGTACGCGACGGTTTTCCTTTTTTTGAACAGAACGCTCCATAGTGTCTCCTTTACAACGCTTTGTCCTCTATTGACATGATGTGACCAATTTACGACAAAATGATGATTGAACGATAGGCTGTCGAATTCTATTATAATAATATAGAACTTGTCAAGATGATTCCATGCGGACACGATACGGGAGGCGATGAACGTGTTATTAATCACTGGCGGCGCGGGCTATCTGGGCAGCGAGTTGATTCGGCAATTGCAGGACAAGGGGGAGCGGCAGGTGCGCGCCCTTGTGCTGCCGGGCGACCCGCTGGCACAGGCGCTGCCGGATTGGGTGGAGATTGTGGAAGGCGACCTCCTCAACAAGGAGGACATCGCCCGCTTCTTTGACGTAAAAACAAAGCAGCCCCTTACCGTAATCCACTGTGCCAGCGTCATCTCCATGAGCATGAAAAAGGAGGACAAGGTCTGGCAAATCAACGTGCAGGGCACGCAGAACATGATTGACGCCAGCCTGATGGCCAATGTGAAGCAATACATCCAGGTGGGCTCCGTCCACGCGATTCCGGAGCTGCCCCACGGCCAGGTGATGGCAGAGCCCGCTCAGATGAATCTGGACATGGTTGTTGGTGCCTACGGCAAGACCAAGGCCGAGGCCATCGCCCGGGTCATGAAGGCGCGGGACGAGCAGGGCCTGCCCGCCAACATCCTCTACCCAGCGGGGCTGTCAGGCCCGGGGGATTACGCGAAGGGCAACCTCACCCAGATGTTTTTGGACTATATGAGCGGCACCATCACCATGGGGGTGAAGGGCGGCTACAATTTTACGGACGTGCGCGATGTGGCGCGCGCCATCATCACCCTGGCGCTTAGCGGCAAAACAGGGGAGGACTACGTGCTGGCGGGCGAGTTTATCAGCATCATGGATTTGATTGGTCATTTCCAGCGCATCACGGGCGGCAAAAAGGTGACAGCCTACTGTCCCATCTGGCTGGCCAAGGCCATGGTGCCGCTGCTGACCTTGGTATATAAAATTCGCAAGGTCAAGCCGGTATTCAGCGATTATTCTCTTTATACCATCAGCTCAAACTGCGCGTTTGACTCCAGCCGTGCTGCGCGCGACCTAGATTATCATCCCCGCAGCCTGCAGGAAACGATTGAGGACACCGCCAAATGGCTGATGAAGCAGGAGGATGGCAAAAAAGGTTAAAAATTAAACCTTGCGCCCGGCGCGATTCCTTGTTATACTGTCTAAGCTGTCGCTACAGCGCCTGCGCCCTTAGCTCAGCTGGATAGAGTGTTTGACTACGAATCAAAAGGTCATAGGTTCGAATCCTGTAGGGCGCGCCACGAAAACCCCGAATCCATCAAGGTTTCGGGGTTTATTATTTTGCTGATAATGACTTGTGTGGGATAAAATGCAGCTTGCTACGTGCACCCCGCTGACAGGGCTTTCGTCAGAGGTCATCTAGGCCACGGCGGGGATGCATCTCTCTGATTGCATGGGGTTTCGCTTTACAGCCCGTCAACGCTAGTCCTCGTGCGGCAAAAAGCCGCGCCCGCGCACCTCGCGGTTATCCAGCACAATCAGCATCGCGTCCTGGTCGTGCTCGCTTACAATTTTGCGTATTTGGGGCAGCTGCTGCTTAGCACAGGCGCACAGCATGACGGAGCGCTCAGCGCCCGTGTACATGCCTTCGCCCCGCAGCAAGGTGGCGCCGCGGTTTAAGCCGCTGTGAATCGCGTTGCCAATCTTGACATGTTCGTTGCTGATAATCAGCGCCATTTTGCCGCCGACAAAGCCATCCATCATCATGTCGATGACAAGGGTGGAGGCAATGGTGAAGAGGACGCCGTACAGCACCGCGTCAATGGAGCCATACACCGGGACACCCAGGAGGATCAGCGAGCCGTCAATAAGCAGGGTAATTTGGCCCAAGGACATATGTGGGCGCAGCTTGCGCATGGACATGATAATCAGGTCGCTGCCGCCGGTGCAGCTGCCGGCGTTGTAGATCAGCGCCAGGCCAATGCCGGAAAAGCCGCCGCCAAAGAGGGCGGCCAGGAGCGGGTTGCCGGTGTAGTAGGGGAACAGGGGGATGATGACGTCCATCAACAGGGCGTTGACCGCCAGGGTTTGCAAGGTCTTGAGCAGGTAGTGCCCGCCCAGGTATTTCAGTGACAACAATACAATGGGAATGTTCAGCAGCAGGGCCGTGGTGCCGATGGGGAACTTGAACAGGTGGTTGATGATGACCGCGGCGCCTGTTATGCCGCCCGGCGCAAAATTGGCGTGCGCCGCGAAGGTATACACCCCAATCCCATAAAAAATGGACCCCAGGATGTCAAACAGCAATTGCCTTGTTTGCTGCCGCAGCACCAGCCGCACATCGATGGCTTCCCTTTCCTTGCGCCCGAACAGTCCCTTCGTTTTCACGTCAAGCACCCTCCATATCAGAATTCACATACAGACAAATGGGAGGAGGACATCCTCATCCCATTGCCATTTTCCATATTATTTTGGAAAAATCAAGCCTGCCTGCGGCTTACCACAGAACGCTTGTCCACAGATAATTGTACAGCGCCGCGTCCGCCTGCTGCCACTGCCGCTTGACCAGCTCGACCTTGCCGCCCAGCTGCTTGTAATCAGCCGATTCCGTCTCCCAGGGCCGCACCGTATGCGGGGGCCGCTTCCCCTGCGTGATTATTTGGGGTTGCGCTGTGCCGCGCGCTTTCATGGGGCTGGATTGGCTGTACACCCCGTTGGACAAGGTGTAATCCACCGCCGCGCGCAGGTTTTCTTCCTTCACGTCGCTGAGCATCAGCGCGGTCGCGTCCAGGATGTACCCGCCGCCCGGCTTCATGACGGCAAAAAGCGCCTTCATGTGCGCGCGGACATCATCCGGCGTGCCGCGTGCCAGCACGTCATAGGACAGCCCGCCGGACAAGGCAAAGCGATCCTTCAGCTTGCGGGCGGCAAGCGCTGGATCCCCGCGGTCCAGGTGGTAGATGATGCTGCCAGGGGGCAGTGTAAGCAGCGCGTCATAATGCGCCTCCCAGTTGCCCTCACCGTAAAAGAGAATCTGGTGGCCCTTGCTGATGATTTCCTCAAACACAGGCCTTAAGGTGGGCCAGAAGATGGTGCTAAAGGTCTTGGGGCTGATGAAGGGCACGCAGCCGCGGTGCGCCCAGATGGTAATGGGCACCTCTTTGTTGGGGTCAGCGCCGGCAAGCGCGTTGGCCACGATGTGCGGCATCAGCGCCTCGCAGGCCTTAAGGACCATGTCCGGCCGCTGCAAGGTGTCAATTGCCGCGCTGACAAAGCCACGGAATTTGTCGCACAGGATGTCAAAGGGCGCCTTGATCATGCCCGCGTTGGCGGAGACAAGGGCGGACTCGTACTTCAACTTGTGCGCCGCAGGACCAAAAGCGTTCATGTAGTTGGCATAGGCCATCGCGCCTGCCATCAGCGCGGTGTTGTGGTCAAAACTGGCGGGCTCACCGCTTGTTACCACCCGGGTCGCCGCGCGGGAGAACCACTTGTTGACCAAAAAGGCAGTCGGGTCGTCGATGAATTCCTCATACTCAGAAAGGCGCAGGAAGGCTTCCTCCTCCCCGGTGGGTTCGGAAAACTGCAGCACCGAATCCAGGTTCACATCCACACCCGGCACGTGCAGATACTTCCAGCTGGCGGACTTGCCCACGGTGTAATTGCTCCAGATGGCGTTGAGCATCACGGCATCGCAGCCCAGGTATTCACCCGCCTTGCGCGTGGCTTCAAAGGCCAGGTGATAGTCACAGGAAACCTCCTGTGTGGTGTAGCCCGCAATCTTGGCGGCCACCTCCTGCAGCAGAAAGCGGATGGGGATGCGGTCGGGCGTGCCGCGGTTCATCGCGCAGAGGTAGCGGGTATGCCGTTCCTCAAACAGCCGGCGTTTTTCTTCTGAAATAAACATTGTAACTCCTTTAACTCTGCACCTGGTCCAAAAAGGCCGCGCCCAATATGCCGGCCGGGTTCCCCAGCAGCGCCGGGGCAAGCTGCGGCCCCCCAATTTCCTTATATGCCAATACAAATTGGGGCATAAGCGCCCGCACCCGGTCAAACAGGAAATCCCCGGCATGGCTGATGCCGCCGCCCAGCAGCACCAGGTTCGGCCGGAAGATGTTAATCAGGCCGCCCAGCCCCTGGGCCAGCCATTTGCTGTAGGTGTCCACAACCAGGAGGGCGGCTTCGTCACCTGATTCTGCCAATTTAAAGATGATTCTGCCGTCCAATGGCCCTGATTGCGCGGCTTTGTGAAGCGCGCTGCCCGGGTGTTTGCCCGCTTCCTCCATGCCCAGCGCGATTAAACCGGTGGCGGAGGCATAGGCCTCCAGGCAGCCGACCGCGCCGCAGGTGCAGGGCCAGCCATCCGCAAACAGTGGCATGTGGCCCACCTCCATCCCCATGCCGTCACAGCCGGAGAAGAGATGCCCATCCAGCAGCATGGCGCCGCCCACCCCGGTACCCAGGGTGATCATCAGCACGTTTTTCTGCCCTTTTGCAGCCCCGGCGGCGGCTTCTGCCGCGATGGCGCAGTCAGCGTCATTGGCGATGCGCACAGGGATGTTCAGGCGTGCCTCCAATTCCTCCTTCATGGGCGCGTCCACCCAGCCTGTGTTGTTGGCCAGCACCACCCGCCCGGTGTCCGGGCGCACGGCGCTGGGCACGCCGATGCCGATGAAGGGCAGGTCGGACAGCCTAAGACCCGCCTGTGTTATCAGCGTTTTCACCGCTTCTGCGATATCCTGTACGGCCTGAAAAAACTCAAAGGCTGTGGGGATGTCCAGCGTGTGGTTGATGTTTTGCTGATTATCCACCAAGCCCAGCTTGATGGTGGTGCCGCCGGCGTCAATGCCCAGTTTGTACTTCATCGTTTCATCCTTTGATTAGGGGGGTGATTTGGTAAAACATGTCCGTTTCAGGGGTATGGAAAAGCGCCCATGTCCCGCCTTACTGGCGTACTGCCTTTGAGCGGTTGTACATCATCAGCAGCAGGATGATGATGAGGCCGTTTAGGATGTCGCGCATGGTCTGCGGCAGGCCCAGGGTGGTTAAGAGGTTGGACAGCACCGTCATGAGCAGGGCGCCCGCGATGGTGCCGCCATAGGTGCCCACACCGCCGGAGAAGGTGGTGCCGCCGACGATCACAGCCACCAGGGAGGTGAAGGCGTACTCGCTGAAGATGTCCACCCGCGCGGTGGCCTTATAGCCCGCGCCCAAAATCCCCGCGAAGGCTGACATCATGCCTGAGATGACATAGGTGGCGATGATGACCCAGTTGACCTTCACACCGGTTAAATAGGCCGCCTGCTTGTTGTTGCCCACCAGGTAGACCTGCTTGCCAAAGCGTGAGCGCTGTAAGAGCCAAAACACAATGGGGAAGAAGACGGCTGCGTACAGGACGATAGAAGGGATGACATCAAAAAAGCGATGGATGACCGAGTTGATGAAGGCAGGCCCCGCCCACCCCGCGGGCGAGCCGGCGGTTAAGACATACTGCAAGCGGGAGACGATGTTGGACACTGCCATGGTGACAATCATCGCCGGCAGGCCAATCTTCACCACAAAAAAGCCGTTTAAGAAGCCGACCACAGCGCCCATCGCCAGACACATCACCAGCACCTGCAGGAACAAGCCGTCCTTGCTGTCCATGGTGAAGCTGGTGAAGATGGCCGCGGCGCTCATCACTGCGCCCCCGCTGAAGTCCAGGCCGCCGCCGATTAGGACAATGGTCTGTCCGGCGGAGGAGATGGCCAGCAGCACGGTTAAAAGGATGAGGGAGCCGATAAAGTTGTTGTTAAACCCTTTGGGGTTGATGATGATGGTCAGCGCAAACAACAGCGCGGACAGCGCGTAGGCCACTGCTGCCGGGCTTTTGGTAAAGCGCATCCACAGCAGCTTGAAATCCATCCTGGGCAGTTTGCCCGCTGTATCCTTAAGGGTCAATGCGCTCACCTCGCTTAAACTGGTTGATAAAGCCTTCCTTCAAGGTATTGCGCTGCTCCTTGGCGGTGATGATGGTCATCAAAAGCCCCAGCAGCAGGATGACGTCGCTGACGAAGTTTTGCCAGTAGGAGGAGACGGAGAAGCCAGAGACCACCTTGGACAGGAAGCTGAAGAAGTAATACACGGTGTTTTGAATCAACACGAAAAACCAGGCGCCAAACATCCCGCAGGCCATGGAGCCCCAGCCGCCAAAGCCCAGCCCGCCCAGGATACAGGCGATCAGGGAACGCAGGCCGTAGTTCTCCGCCTGCAGTGGGTTGCCGGAGGCCGTCATCAAGGTAAGGCAAATGCCGCCCACACCCACGATAAAGCCTTTTATCAGGTTGGCTTTCATTTGCACCGCGACCGGGTTGATGCCGGCGGCGAAGGCGTTTCTGGGGTTGCCGCCCACCGCGTACATATGCTTGCCCAGCGGCCGTCTTTTTAAGATCAGCCAAAGCCCAAACACCGCGGCCAGCACGATGAGGGACACCGGAATCACGCCCGCGACCAGGCTGTCATAGGCCTTGTAGAAGGCCCGCGGCACCTTGCCCTGGGGGGTGGGCATGATGGACACGTTGATGCCCTTGATGATGAAGATAAAGGCGTAGCCAACCAGCATCGCGGGCAGGCGCAGGATGGCCGAGCAGGCGCCGATGGCGGCGGAGATGATGAGGGAGGCGCCAATGGCCGCGATCCAGCCCACCCAGACGGGCACGCCAAAGGCCTGCGGTACCATAATGCACACCACGTTCACCAGCGCAAACTGGATGCCAATGGAGATGTCCAGCAGCCCCACAATCAACAGCAGGCTTTGCGCCATTGCGGAGAGGATAAAGGGCGTGTTGGCCATCAGCAGCGAGCCATAGGAGCGCGGCTGGAAGAAGGCCAGCGGGCGGCCGGAGGCAATGCCTTGCATGATGATGTTAAGCATGAGTGCCACAACAAACAGGATAAAGCCCGTAAAGGCGGGCGTCCGCCTGAAGCGTCTGAGGGACAGGTTGATGGAATCCGCGAAGGTACTCATCAGGCTCCTCCTTCCTGGCGCTCCGGCTGGATGTGGCACACGCCCATCATGCAGGCAACCAGATGCTCGTGGGTCTTGTTCTCGCCTTCCAGCATGCCCGACACCATGCCCTCATAAAAGACGTAGATGCGGTCCGCGATGTCCATCAGCTCATCCGTATCAGAGGCGGAGATGATGACCGCCATGCCGTCATCCGCGCATTGGCGCAGGATTTGATGAATCTCAAGCCTTGAGTGGATATCAACCCCCTTGGTAGGGTCATCCAATAAAAGCAGCTTGGGCTGCATCGCGATCCAGCGGGCGATGACCAGTTTTTGCTGGTTGCCGCCAGAGAGGGTGCTGGCGGCATCCTGGATGCGGCCCACCTTGATCTGATAGGTGTCCACCGCCTGATTGGCGAAGCGGTTAACCGCGCTTTTCTTTAAAAAGGTGAAGCGGCGGCCCTTTGCGGTGTTGCCGGCGAAGATGTTCTCGGCAATCGTGCGGTCAGCAAACATGGCCTCGCGGTTGCGCTCACCGGAGATAAAGCCGATGCCCGCCTTGATGGCGTCCGCGGGTTGTTTAAACTGGGCCTTCGCTACGTCAAAATGAATCTGTCCGCTAAAAATCTGGCTGGCGCCCAGCAGCGCGCGCATGAAATCGCTTTGCCCCTGGCCTTCCAGCCCGCCAATGCCCACAATCTCGCCCGCGTAGGCCTCCAGCGTGATATCCTTCACCCGCGGCGGCAGGCTGATGGCCCGGGCGGTGAGGAGGGGCGCCTGGCCGGCCTTGTGGGTGAGCCCCTCGTAGGCGGCGGCTTCCTGCATCCGCTGGCCGGTCATGTAGTACACCAGGTCGTCCAGGCTGAAATCGCTGACGGGGCCGCTTTTCACCGTTTCCCCGCTGCGCAGGATGACAGCTTCATCGCACAGTTCAAAGACCTCGTGCATCCGGTGGGTCACAAAGACGATGGCGACGCCCTCATTGCGCAGCTGGCGCAGGATTTTGAACAGCACGTCAATCTCGTCCTGGTGCAGGGCCGCGGTGGCCTCGTCCAGCAGCAGCACCCGGGGCCTGCGGTGGACGGCCTTGGCAATCTCCAGCATGTACTGGGTGGAGGGAGGCAGGGTCTGCACAAAGTCCTGGGGCTGGCATTTGAGGGAAAAGCGCTCCAGAAGGGAGGCGACGGTCTGCCGGATGCTGCCCTGGTCCAGCATGCCCGCAAGCCGGGTGGGCTCGTCCCCCAGAAGCAGGTTTTCCTCCACCGTCATCATGGGCACCAGGCTCAGGTCCTGAAAGGCTGTGGCGATGCCCAGGGCCTTTGCGTCGTTGCCGGAGCGGATGAACACCTCCTGGCCGTCCAAAAGCACCTGCCCGGTGTTGGGGCTGACCAGGCCCGCCAGGATCTTGATCAGGGTGGATTTGCCGGAGCCGTTGCTGCCCAGCAGGGCGGTGATGCGCCCGGGGGCCACCGTCATGTGGGCTTGCTTCAGGGCCTGCACCGCGCCGTAGGTCTTGCTGATATCAAGGAGCTGAATCAAAAGGTATCTCCTTATTAAAGAAGGAGCCTGGCCGCCTGCCGTGACAGGCGGCCAGGCTGAGGGTTGCTCAGGGGAGTTTCAGAGGGCACAGCCCTCTGACTGCAATCGTATCGACCGGCTATGCCGGTCGGGCGGGGTTTTCGCATTGCGAAAACATTCCTTGCATTTTCCCTGACCGGGAGCGAAGCGACCAAGGGAAAATGCCCGTTCCTTCCAACCGCCGGAAGTGACCGCAGTCACTTCCGGCGATACAGTTATTTGAAGTACTGCTCGGCCACCTCGTCGATGGTCAGCCAGTAGGTGATGGTGTCACCAGGCGCCATGGCCTCGGCCATCTCCTTGTACTCGTCCTGGTTCTGGTCGGTGAACCAGATCTTGGAGGGCAGGTAGATGCTGTGGTACTTCTCGTTGCCGCTCTCGTACACATCATCCTTGAGCTCCTTGCCCATGATCTGGTTGATGCCGAAGTTGAGCGCGGAAGCGCCCACGCCAGGCGGGTTGGACACGACGATATAGGGCATCACCGTCTCCGCTTCGTTGATCTTCAGCACGCGCTGCATGTACTCGCCGGTGTCGCCAAAGCCAAAGAACTTGGGCAGCTTGGCGCCGGTGGTGTCATAGGCGGCCAGGGCCGCGTCCGCACACTGGGAGACCAGCACGCCATCAAACTCCATGCCGGAGTTGATGATTTCCGTCATGATTTGCTGGCTTTCGGTGTTGGACCAGTTGTGGTTGTAGCGGCCGACGATTTCAAGACCCGCTTCTTCAGAGGCCTTCAAGAAGCCCTCGTCGCGGAAGTCATTGGCGGAGTTGCCGGCAATCGCGCTGATAAGCACGACCTTGGCGCCCTTGCCCAGGATTTCGCCCGCGTAGGAGGCCGTCTTGTAGCCCAGGTAATACTGGTCGGTGCAGATGTTGAGGATGTTCACGTCCTCGGACAGGTACTCAACGTCGCAGTTGATGTAGGTGATGCCTTCTTCCTGGGCCTTCTCAATGATGGGGTCCAGGCCGGTGGAGGCAACCGGGTTGACCAGGATGATGTCATAGCCTTCGTTGATGCTGTTTTGCAGCTGCTGGGTTTCCGTCGCCGGATCCCAGTTGGACACGAAGGAGGCGTAGCTGATGTCAAAGCCTTTTTCCAAGGCGGCTTTGGCGGCTTCCTGGATGTCCAGCTCATAGCGCACGCGGTAGGGGTTGCCTTCCACCTCCGAGTTGTGTGAGGCCAGCTTCAGCTTCTTGACTTCCTGCTCCGCTCCGCCCGTGGACAGCGCGAAGAGGCCAAGAATCATCGTCAGGCCAAGTAAGATTGCGACCAGTCTTTTCATGTTTCTTCCTCCTAGGATGCTTTATATTTTCAGAGCTTCTGCTCCGATATTCATGTACGCTAATATCACTGGAATAATAACACAGCCAAGGGATTTTTACAAGCAAGAGAAGGGGTCTGTTTCAAGCCGGATTTGGTTGATTTCAAGGGTTCATGATCTCATCCGCCCGCACTTCCCGCCCCTTTGCGGCGGCCACATAAAAGCCCTCAATCAGCGCGGTGACCAATAAGGTCTCCTGCGGCTTCACCATCAAGTCCTCTTGATACAAAAGATGCCGGGCCGCGTTTTCAATCAGGTAGAAATGCCCCGAGAAGGGGTGGTGGTCATAGGGTCCTTCGTGGAAAATCCGCGGTGTGATGTCCGCCTGGTACTGATGAAGGACGGAGTACAGGGTCATTTCCGGCAGCGAGAAGCCTGCCTTTTCGCCCGCCATCGTCAGATTGAAGCGCGGCGGCAGGTTGACTGCCCAGGCGGTCTTAAAGTTTAGCAGGGCGCCGTTTTCAAAGCGGATGGAGCCGGCGGCAAAACCCTCCACATCAAACTCGCTGGGGTTATATCTTCTTTTTGTGCTGATCCCGGCGGGCGCGCCGCTCTCTGCCAGGCTGGTATGCACCTGCTCCTCCCGCTGGCCAAACAGGGCGGCTGTGGTGCCCGTGATGCTTGCAAAGCGCGGGCAGCCCATGATCCAGATCGCGGCGTCCAGCATGTGCACGCCCAGGTCGCTCAGGCAGCCGCCGCCACTTGCGGCCTTGCGGTGAAAGCTTCCCCAGGTGGGGATGCCGCGCCGCCTGATGGCAGAAAACTCCGCATAGTAAATTGGCCCTAAGGTGCCTGCCTGCGCGTAGTGATGGGCTGCCAGGTAGTCCGGGTGGTAGCGCAGGGTCTGGCAGGCCATGATCATCCGGTTTTGCTTGGCAGCCAGGTCAAAGAGCTCCTTGGTTTCTTTGTAGCAAAGCGCCAGGGGCTTCTCGCACAGCACATGGGCGCCGTGCTGCAGGGCCAGGCGTGCGAATGCCGCATGGGTCGCGCTTGGCGTGCAGATGCTGACGATGTCGGGCTGCACCTCCAAAAACATCTTTTGCACATCATCATAGGCGCTTTTGATGCCAAACAGGTCCGCCGTTTGCTGCGCGCTTGCCATCGTCTTGTCCATGACGGCGTCCAATGTGTAGTAGTCCGCCATGCTTTGATAAGCCGGGATATGCGCCTTGTGCGCGATCATCCCCGTGCCAATGACGGCGGCTTTCAAGGGCTGTTTTTTCATGTTTTGCTCCTTTCTACCATACTTCCTCAATGGCTTCGCCTAACAGCAGCTGCTCACAGGCGCGCAGCAGCGCTACGACAAAGCCATCCTTGATGTCCAGTTCCGCAACGCCGTTCACTTCAACCGCCATCCGCCGCGCGGTATGGGGATAAAAGATCAGCACATCGTCCGGTTTTTGCTCGTTTTTATAGTGATAGGTCACGCGCAGGGCTTCCTTGCCTGTGTCCACCTCACCCAGGATGAAGCCGCCGTCCGCCGCGGCGGAGCTTAAGAGGCGATAGAAGGCGTAGAACAGCTCCACATCCACCTCTTTTTTGTTGACGGTGGCGCTGGCCTTGCGCTGCGCATCGCGCGAGAAGCGGATGTCGTACTGCTTTTCGCCGCCTGTTATGGTAAGGCCTGTGATGTCCACCAGCATGGGGGAGGCGAAATAGCGCATAATCAGGTCCTCATAACGCAAATCCACAAAGGCCGGGCGGTTGATCAGGTAGACCACATCGCGGTCCTTGACCCAGGCAAAGAAGGTGTCGTTCTCCGAACGCACCAAAGACAGGGTGAGGGGCAGATCCGTCTGGTTGCGCCTGACCAGATTGAACTGCGCCACATAGTCAGGCTGATCAAAGCCCAGGGCCAAAATGTCCGTTTCTGTCAGGTTGTAACCAACGATGGCGATGGCGCGGATGCCCAAGAGGGAGCCCAGCACACGGATGCCGCCCAGCTGGTCCAATTCGTGCAGGCCGCGCCCTTTGATTAAGTGTGTGGCGGCGCCAAAGGTAAGCGCCTGCAAGCGGATGTCCTCATTGGCGCCCATGACGGCGTGCAAACCAATGGGCTCACTGAAGGCCTTTCCGCTAAAGCGCGCATCCCTGATCTGGGACAGGGGGCTGGAGAGCGTCAATTCCGGGGTGACCAGGGTGGAGATGAGGGAGGCTTCGTTTAAGAGCAGCGCGCTGGCTTCCTGCTCCGGGTAGGTAAAGACGCCTTCCTGCCCCTCCACCTGCAAATAATAGTCCAAAGAGACGGCCTCCTGCCGGCCAATCCGATACCGCAGGGCGGTATTGTCATCAAAAACCAGTTCACAGGTGGCCAGCGGCGTGTCCAAGCCGTAGTCCGACAGCTCCGCTACAGGCTCTGCCACCCTGGACTTTGCGGTCAAGGCAGCCTGGGCCACCAACAGGTTGATAAAGCGCTCCATGTCAATGAGTTCGGGTTTCAGGCTGCCGATGGCATATCCGCCTTCTTCTGCGTTATAGCGCACAGCAAAGCCGCCCCGCGCGTTCATCACAGTAAGCGACCGGATATGGGTCGGCTCGCGCGTTGAGAAAACCAGGTTCACAGCTGGAGGCGGTTTGGTTTGCGCATTTTGCAGCCAAAAGAAGGTGCCGCCCAGGATGACGCAGGCAACCAGCAACCCCAGCGCGCAGCGCATCAGGGCGGGCTTCATTGGTGCCTCCGGTACAAAAAGATGCCCACGCCCATGAGCAGCAGCAGGCCTGGCAGCACTGCAATCAGCAGGATGCCCAGCCACCTGGCTGTGCTGGAGTTCACGCCCAGGTGGGCGGAGGCCAGGCTGACCGGCCGGATGTGCATCACCTGCTCGCGCCCCGCCTGCTCATCCAGCAGTTTGAGCAGGTACTCCGCGTTGGCCAGCTGGGGGTTTTGCAGCAGCTTGGCTTCCAGCATCGCGGTGGAGGAGGACAGGATGATGCTTGAGCGCGCCTGTCTGTCCTTGCTTTGCCGGGTGAGGAGCGCAAGTGCGGGCAGGGGTCCCTTCAGTTCCGCCTTGGCCGGGTCAAAATCGCTGCCGGCCTGGCTGGGCCGCACGCCGGAAGTGTCCGAGAAGCGCAGCAATTCCTTTGTGTGCTGGAAATCACGGGACGAAAACAGCAATGTAAAGGGCCGGGCGCGGGGGAGCAGCAGGGGAACCTGGCTGTCACGCAGCTTGTCCCGCATCGTTTCATCCGTATACTGGCTCAGTGGGTAGAAGGGCTGCATGGAGAAGGTGCGGCTGGCGCTGGTCTCAAATACCGCGCCGTCAATCGGGCTGACACCCCATTCCTTCAGATAGGCTGCCAAATTGGGCAGGTGCGGCTGGCTGGCATCCTGGGTGATGATCAGCGTCCTTTGGTAGGCCCCGCCGTTGTACAAAAAAGCGTCCAGTTTTTCCAGGGTTTGAAGGGATAAATCCACCATCGGGGAGAGCAGGATGCACAGGTCAAACGCATCCAGTGTGCCGGTGGTCAGATTGACCTGGCTTACCTGGTAGTTGTTGTCCCGCAGCAGGCTGTGCAGCGCAGGCGCCTGCGCGGTGTCCGCCCCGGTTAAGAGGGCGGCCTGCATTACCCGGCCGCTTGCAACCTGCAGGAGGGCAGAGCTGATGGCCTCCTGCGCGCGGGAAGAGACCACAGCGGTCCCAGATGCGCTGCCGGGGGAGGGCGCGTAGTTGAACAGCTCGTTTAAGGTCAGCTGCCGCAGGTTGTCCCCGGACGATATCAGGATGTTGCCGGGCGCTAAGCTCAATTCCGGATAGCCGGCGGCGAAGCCCGGGTTCTTTATATAGTCAATAAACTCCAGGTGCACGCGCGGGCTTTGCCTTTCGTACTGGTACAGGATGCTGCGCGCCTGGATTAAATAGGGGTTGCCCTCAAAGCTGTCCTCCTTTGCCAGCACCTTGATGGACACATCCTCCTTTAAGCTGTGAAGCAGCGCCATGCTGTCCTCATCCAGCTGGTAGACCGCGCTGCTTGTCAAATCCAGCTGCAGGTTGTAGCGGTTGGACAGGATGAGGAAGATGCCGTTTACAAACACCGTCAGAAGGATGGCCAGCACTGCTGTGATGAGGAAGAGGGCGCTGTTGCCGATTTTATGCCGCATCACGCCACCCCCTCAGCCCGCCTGACGCTTTTGGAGCGTCAGGATGGATAAAAACAGGAAGAGCGCCGCGATGCTGACAAAAAACACGGTGTTGGACAAATCCAGTAGCCCATAGGTAAAGGGCGTGTAGCGCTTGACAAAGGACAGGTAGTAAAAGAAGCGCTGGATGACCACACTTTGAAAGGCGTCAGAGAGGGCATCCATCATAAACAGGAAGAAGGAAACGGTGAAGCCCAACAGCGCCGCGATGACCTGGCTTTCCGTTAAACCAGACAGGAACATGCAAATGGCAATCAGGGCACAGCCAAGCAGGATCAAACCCAGCAGGTTGCCCAGAAAAACCGGCCAATCTGGTTGGACAAAGCAGGCTGTGATGCCAGCGATGATGAGGGTGCTGGAAATCCCCAGCAGATAAACGCAGAGGGCCGCAAGATATTTGCCCAGGATGATGCCCCAGCGGTTGATGGGCGCAGTCAGGAGGATCTGATCGGTCTTCGCGTGCTTGTCCTCACTCAACAGGCGCATCGTTAAAATGGGCACCATAAACAGAACAATGGAAAACAGCATGTCAAACAAACGGGAGAAATCGCTCACCCCGCCCATCAGGTTATAGGAAAAATAGTAATAGCTCGTGAAGAAAAAGAGCACGGCTAAAAAGACAAAACCCAAAGCGCCCTTGAAGTAGGCGCGCAGCTCCCGTTTGAATACCGCGCTCATACACCCTCCTCCTGGCCCACCAGGCGCAGGAAGATATCCTCCAGCGTGGCTTCCGCGCCATCGATGTGCAAAATGGGCAGGCCTGGTTTGGACAGCGCTAAAAAGGCAATCAGCCTGGCGTCCTGCTCCTGAAGTACAGTGAAGAGGACATCCACCGTGCCCTCCTCGCTCACGCCCAAATAGCGCGCGGATTGCGCGCCTCTGGCGTTGCGCAGGGCGGTCAGAACGGCTTCCTCCTCCCCTTTCACGCGCAGGCGGACCGCCTGGGTCTGGCGTGTGCGTGCGGCCAGGTTCTCCGGCGTGTCGTCGCAGATGAGCCGCCCGTTCCGCAGCACCAGCACCCGGCTGCACATCTCCTTGATTTCGCTTAGGATATGGGAGGAGATCAGCACCGTCCTGTCCCGCCCAAAGCGCTTAATCAGCGCGCGGATCTCCTGGACCTGGGAGGGGTCCAAACCCACCGTGGGCTCATCCAAAATAATCACCTTGGGGTCACCAATCAGCGCCTGGGCAAAGGACACCCGCTGGCGGTAGCCCTTGGACAGGTTGCGGATTAAGCGGTGCTGCATCTCAAGCAAGCCCACCTCTTTGCAGATGCGCAACAGATGGTCCTTCCGCGCTTTTTTATCCGGCTTAATGCGCTTTAAATCACAGATGAAATCAAGATATTCCCTCACCTGCATCCCCGCGTAAAACGCGGGCTGCTCAGGCAGGTAACCAATCTGTGCCTTGGCCTTCAGCGGCTTTTTCTGGATGTCCTGCCCGTTGATGACAACACTGCCCTTATCAAAGCCAAGATAGCCGGTCAGGATGTTCATGGTGGTGGATTTGCCGGCTCCGTTAAGCCCCAGCAGGCCCACAATCTCCCCAGGCCCAATCTGGAAGCTGACATCCAAAAGGGCGGTCTTGTCCCCGTAGCGTTTGGTCAGTCCCTGCACTTTGATCAAGTGGTGTTGTACTCCTTGTTAATTATACTTGACGAAAACTTTAACGCACTCATGGGCAGAGCAATTTTTTGTCACCCGCGAAGACGAGTGAAGGAGGTGTAGTCGTAGCCTACGCTGACTGAATGAGTCAAAGCGGTGGCGAAAAAGGGCCTGCTCATGGAAGCGTTAAAGATTGAGTCTAGTATTACAATGGGAAGACCTCTGCCAGCTCCTCTTTGCTTAGCTGGCGGCCATACTCGCAGGCTTCCAGCGCCTCGGCGTATTGGATATCCTGGCCCATATTCCCGTATTTGTTGACCAGCTCCCCGCGGTACAGCTTCGCGTACAGCGCGCTGCGCTGTCCCCAGTGGGTGGCTTTAAGCCACCCTAAGCGCGCTGCGTCATCCTGCGGCACCTCGTCCATCGGCATGCCTTCCACCCAGGGCAGCCACTCATAAAACTGGGACTGGTGCTGGTGAATCATCAGCATCTTTTTGTCATACTCATTGCTGATGTCAAACACCAAATCAGGTCTGAAAGCGCAGGGGCGCATAAAGGTGTCCTGCATGTAGAAGATGGCGGGCATCTGCCGCATGGGCGGGGTGAGGGGGCAGATATTGGGCACCAGCAGCAGGTAGGAGCAGTCCTGGACCAGCATGGAGGTGGCCCTGTGGTCCGGGTGGTAGTCAAAGGGGCGGTGGGTGATGATGACACCGGGGTTATAGCGCCGGATGGCTTGCAGCATCAGGTCCCGGCTTTCAAGAGAGGCCGTCAGCCGCCCGTCCTCCAAATCCAGCATCTCGTAGGTGAAGCCGGCCAGTTTGGCCACGCGCTCCACCTCTTTTTTGCGGATGTTGACAATGGCGGCGCCGGGCAGCTCATGGTGCCCGGACGCGCCGTTGGTGGCCATCAGATAGCGCACCTCAAAGCCGACTTCTTTCATTTTCAGTGAGATACCGGCGACATACTCGCAGTCATCCGGATGCGCGCCGATGACCAGCAAGCGTTTGTTGATGTCAAGCATATGCTTACTTCCTTGTATTATTTTAGCCACAAATCACAGGGCTTGTCGGCCTTGGGGTTAAAGGGCAGCATAATCTTCTTGCCCTCCTTGGCCGACGCGTAGGCGGCATACATGATCTCCAGCACCGCGCGGCCGTCCTCGCCCGTCACCTTGGGTGTCTCCCCGGTGCGCACGCAGTGGATGAAGTGCCTTAGCTCCGCCGGGTAACCCTGGTTGTAAACCTCCTCAAAGATGGGGAAGGTCCAGCCCTGGGTGTTGCCCGCCTTCTCGCTGGCATAGTCATAGCCGTCCAGGCTGTACACCAGGGAGGAGTTGCCGCGGAACAAATCTGCGAACACGACACCCTTTTTTCCCAGCACCTCCATGTGGTCGTCCATGCCGCCCTGCTTGCACCAGCTGTTTTGCGCAAGGCCAGTCACCTTGCCGTGGGGCGTGTCAAACTCCACAATCACCAGGGAGTGATCCTCGGCGTCGGTATCGTGCATGATGCGGGACAAATCGGCATAAACGCTGACCGCGGGCGCGTTGCCCAGCATCCAGCGGAACCAGGCAAAGGCATGGCAGCCCATGTCCATCAGCACACCGCCGCCCGCTTTGTCCGCCTCGTAGAACCAGCGGCTGTGGGGGCCGGAATGCTGCTCGGCCTGCTTGAGCATGAAGAGGTCACCAACGGCGCCGCTTTCAATAATCTCCCGCGCGCGCTCGTACTTGGGCGCAAAACACAGCTCCTCCGCATACATTAAGAACTTGCCCTGCTTTTTGCACTCAGCAATCATCTCGTCCGCCTCTTCCAGGGAAAGGCAGAGGGGCTTTTCGATGATGACATGCTTGCCGGCCCGGGCCGCCTTCATGCACGCCTTGTGGTGCAGGAAGTTGGGCAGGCAGATGTCCACCACCTCCACGTCGGTCTTCTCAAGCAAGGTGTCGATGTCGTCGTAGTATTCCTTGATTTTGTGCTTTTTGGCGAAGGCCTCCGCCTTCTTGATATCACGCGTGTACACGGCCACCACCTCGGCGTCCGGCACGAAGCGGTGGTAGCTTTCTATGTGGATCTCTGCGACAAATCCTGCGCCAAACAGGGCGACTTTGGTTTTATTCATACAACCCTCCTGATATGATTTTTTGCGTGCGGGGTGTTTGCCCCGCGCTGCGCTGCCTCATTGCTGTTTGTACATTGTACACTGCGTTATTTTGGATTGCAAGGAAAGGGATTTCGTTCACGGCGTGAAATGGCGCTGTGTGCAAACGGTGCCGCGTTTTTTAACAGGGTTCCTCTTTGTTTTTTCCTTGCTCCAAACCAATCCGCAATAAAACCTGTTTTCACAAGGTTTGTCTTTGCCGACGGTTTTCCAAGATGGTATACTGTCCCTGCGCCAGACTGGCGTAAAAGGACGAAGCATGATGGATTGCAAGGTAAAACACAGGTTTGAAACAATCAGCGCGGCCTTCCTGGCCCTGCTGCTGGTTGTGCTGCCCATCCAGTCGCTGGCGGCGGAAGGGCACGCCCGCTTTGGCAAGGGCAGCGGCGCCATCACCTGGCCTTTTGCCTACGAGGACGCGTATTTCAGCCAGCCAGGCACCCAGTACAACCAAGGTCTGGCCACGGCCTCCCTGGGGATGGCGCTTTCCGCCTTCCGCAAAACCGATGTGCCGCTTGAAAAAAGCCATGAGAACATCAAAACGTTCTTTGAGGAGCTGGGCTTTGAGCAGCCGCTGTTTAGCCAGTATCACCTGCAGCCCACCATCAGCACCATCGCGACTGCCATGGCGCACAAACCCCTGGGGGAAACCACCCTGCTGGCTGTCGCTGTGAGCGGCGGGGGATACAAGGATGAATGGAAAAGCAATTTCTCCATCGGTGACAGCCTCCACCACATCGGCTTTGACAGCGCGGCGCAGCAGGTCTTGCAGCGGGTGACCGCCTATATAAGCCAGCACCGCCTGCGGGATAAGCCCGTCAAAATCTGGGTCAGCGGCTATTCCCGCGCCGCCGCGACCGCCAACCGCCTGGGTGCCCTGCTGCAGGATGAACGGCTGGTGAAGCCGGAAAACCTGTATGTGTATACCTTCGCGACCCCCAATGTGACCAAGCAGGCGGACGCGCTGGAATACAAATCCATCTATAACATCGTGGGCGCCTTTGACCCGGTGCCCATGGTGCCCTTTGCAGACTGGGGTTTTAAACGGTACGGCATCACCTATGTGCTGCCCGCCCCGCAGTTAAACAGCGATTACCTGCTCCGGGTGGCCCCGGTGGCGGCGCTCTTCCAGCGCTATACCGGCACCCCCTTTTGGAGCAACCACTCCGGGGTCAGCGCCATCTCCAAGCTCCTCTCCTCCCTGTCGGAGTCCGTCACCAACACCCGGGACTATACCGACAAGGTGCAGCCCATGCTCATGGACCTGTGGGCCATTCGGAAAGAGCCCCTCAAGATGCTCACATCCTTCGCCCGGCATATGGTGTTCAAGGACAGCAGCCTGCGGGGGGTGCTTAGCAACATGTTTGCCATCGCCACCAACTCCCTGGGGGAGAACCTGGTGCAGGAGGCAGGCTTTGCCCAGAACCAGTGGCAGGAGGACAAAAGCCTGACGGACAACCTGGCACGTGAGCACTTCCCCGAGGGCTACATGGCCTGGATGTCTGCCTATGACAGCCTGGAGAAGATGATCAGCCCCACCCTGTTTTACCGCCAGCTCACCCTGGAGGGCTTTGATGACTTTCAGGTGCTGGATGAGGCAGGGAATGTGTTCTTCTATTTCCGCTTCAATGAGGACGGTCAGGTGGAGCAAAGCCTGGACAGCGCCCTGTATTTTCCCCAGGCGGGCAACGCCATGGTGCTGTCCCTTCCGGCGGACGCTGCCTATACCCTGAAAGCCAGGACGGACCAGTACGGGGTGTCCATGCTCCGGCTCAGGGAGGGCACTGCCGGCCTCACCCGGATGCAGGTGTACGAGCAAAAGGACGTGGTGCTGCCCCACGGCACCACCTGGCAGCTGTCCCTGCCGGTGATTACCGAGCAGGCCGCCCCCGGCGCTTCCACCTACACCCTGGCGGGGGATCACATCAGCCACTCCCTGGTCTACCAGGAAAATGCCCGCGCCCTGAGCGATGATGAGAAGAACAGCTCCTTTAGCGCTGTGTTCACCCAGAACCTGTTGATTGGCGTCGCTGTGCTGCTGCTCATTGTGGTGCTGCTGCTGTTTACCGTGTTCCTGGCTATCCGCGCTGCCAGGCGGCACAACCACAAGCATTACCTGGCCCGCTGCGGCACCCCCCTGCCCCGCCCCCGGCTGAAAGGCAACTTCCTCACCCGTGCCCACAAGCACAAGGTGCCCCTGAAGGTCTTAGCCCTGGTGCTTCTTGGCACCGGCATCTCCATCCTGGTGGTCACCACCCGGATGATGATGGCCTGGACGGCAGAGATCCAGCTCATCCATCAGCGCTCTCTCTTCCTTTTTACCCTGATGTACTATGTGCCCTTTGGGGTGCTGCTGTTCTGTTGCGGGGTGCCCGCCCTGGTCACGGGGGTGTATACCCTTTTGTGGCTGTGTGATGACTATGTCCTGTGCACCAGCCGCCTCCACGCCCGGATGGCCCTGCTGTTCACCCTGGGGCTGGCTGCGGTGCTGACCTTGCCGGCCTATGGCTATTTTTCCCTGACCCTGCTCATCGCCACCCCACTGCAGCTGCTGTGCCTGCTCATCAGCCTGCACCTGATGCGGCGGGTGCTGAAACACCGGCGCAAGGCGCGGACACAAAAAAACCTGCCGAAAGCGGCAAGCTCTTAAGCTTCACAATTCGTACCTTCGATTCTTGAAGAATTAGATATAAAAAAAGGGGTCCGGGGTCAATGGCCCCGGGCAGGGGGTCAGGGGGATGAAATCCCCCTGGCGTCCTCCGTATCCCCGTCTCCGCCGTCCCTAAGCCCCCCGCTGCTCCCGGAAGTGCTGGGCCTGGGCCATGAAAAGGTCCCGGTAGAGGTTGTGCCCCTTCATCAGAGCCTGGTGGCTGTCAAAGGCGGCGACCTGCCCGTCCTTCAGCAGGAGGATTTTGTCGCAAAAGGTAGAGGAGCTCATCCGATGGGAGATGAAGAGGGCGGTGCGGCCGCGGGTCAACTCGTGGAAGTGTTCGTAGACCTCGCTTTCGGCCAGGGGGTCCAGGGCGGCGGTGGGTTCGTCCAGGATGACCAGACCGCTTTTCCGGGTGAGGCTGCGGGCGATGGCAATCTTCTGTTTTTCGCCGCCGGAGAAATCCGTGGCGTCATCCCAGACCGCCTTGTTCAGGTGGGTATCCAGGCCCTCCGGCAGCCGCGCCATAAAGCCCTCCAGGCTGACCTCCTTGAGGATGGCATGCAGGGCTGCGTCGGGGCTGTTGCCCTCCGGGTCCAGGTTGTCCCTTAAGGTAAAGGGGAAGAGGAAGAAATCCTGGAAGACGCAGGCCAGCTGGTCTAAATAGGCCTGGTAGTTGTATTCCCGGATGTCCCTGCCATTCCACAGGATGCGGCCGGATTGGGGCTCAAAGAGGCGGCAGATCAGTTTCACCATGGTGCTCTTGCCAGCGTTGTTGAGGCCCACAATGCTGATTTTTTCGCCCTCTTTGATTTCAAAAGAAATATCGTCCAGAATCTGCCGGTCACCATGTGGATAGCGGAAGGACACGTTTTCAAAGGCCAGGCTTGTAAGGGGCTCCGGGGTGAGGCCGTCCTGCTGCTCGGCCTCGGGCAGCAGCATGAACTGGCAGAAGGGCATCAGGTGGTGGATGCTGGCCAGCAGTTCAAACACCCCGCCGAAGAAGCGCTGGAAGGTGGCAAAGAAGTTCTCTGTGGCCAGGACGATGACAGAATAATCCCCCAGGGTGATTTGACTGCCCCACTGGCCTCCCAGAACCCGCAGGGCGGCATAGCCATAGGCCATCACCCGCATCAGGGCGGTAAAGAGGGCCTGGAGGGTCTTGTTATTGCCCTGCCTGTTGTACATGCCCTTCAGCCACAGGGTGATTTCCTCGGTATATGCGCCCACCTTGTAAAGCAGCAGGCGGTGAAGGCCATAGACCCGGTACTCCTTTTGAAACTGGGGAGAGAAGATGCTGTCAAACCAGTAGCCGTAGCGCCGGTTGGTGGGGATCAATTCCTGCATGCTGTGGCGCATATAGCGGGAAAACCGGGCGGAGAGCAGGCTGGCAATCACGCAGAGGGCCAGGAGGGCCAGAAGAAACCAGGGGGAGAAGGCAAAGAGCACAGCGGCCAGGCCCCCCAGGGTGAGAAGGCCGGTGATCATGTCCATGGCAGCGCCCATGAGGTTTTGCAGGGCACCGTAGTTGGTGATGGGGAAGATGGCCCGCTCCTTCAGGTCCAGTACCTGGGGGTCCTCCAGTTGGGGATAGTGCAGCCGCATCACCTTGTCTGCAAACACCATGGGCACCTTTTGGCCAAGCAGCTGGCTGTGGCGTTTTTCCAGGGTCTTCACAAAGGACAGGGCCTGGAGCACCAGGTATTTGAGGGCGGCAAAGAAAAGGATGCCCTTCAAGAACTGCCCCCAGTCCCAGCCCAGGGTGAAGCCGTCGATGAGCATCTTGGGCAGGATCAGGTTTACCAGGCTGCTTATGGCCCCCAGGACGGCCTGGAACAGGAGCACCAGGTAATAGGCTTTGTCCGCCTGCCAAATCAGCTGCAGAAGGCTGCGGATGGCCTGCCCTGTAGTGGCCTTTGGCAGGCCGTTCTCCGCTTTGACTGGCTTGCGTTTACTGTTCACGGGGCACCTCCTTCTTTATGTCCTGATAGTACTTGCCCTGGGTGTGAAAGAGCTGCCTGTACAGCCCTTCCTGAGCCAGCAGCTCCTGGTGGCTGCCATGCTGGGCAATCTGGCCGCCGGATAGCAGCAGGATGCGATCGCAGAAATAGGTGGAAGCCAGGCGGTGGCTGATGAACAGGGCGGTGCGACCCTTAAGCAAATCATCAAACTGCTGATAGATGGCCTGCTCTGCCAGGGCGTCCAGGGCGGCTGTGGGCTCGTCCATCACCATCATCCGGGCATCCTTGCGGTACAGGGCCCTTGCAATCATCAGTTTCTGGTTTTCCCCGCCCGAGAGGATCACCCCCTCCTCGTGGATGATCTTCAAGAGGGGGGTGTCAATGCCCTTTTCAAAGCTGTTCACCTTGTCCCACAGGCCGGCGGTTTGTAAGGCTTCTGTCACCCGGGCCCGGTCGATGCCATCTTCCCTGGCGGCCACGGTTTCCGCAATGGTGAAGGCCAGGGGGTCGACCTCCTGAAAGACCGTGCCAAAGAGGGCAAACAGGGCTTTCTGGGGCAGGGTGGCGCTGTCCACCTCATTGATATAGATCTTGCCTTCATTGGGCTGGTAAAGGCCCAACAGCAGCTTTGCCAGGGTGGTCTTGCCAGCGCCGTTGAGGCCCACCAGGGCGCAGCGCTCCCCGGGGGCGATATCAAAGCTCAGTCCTTCCAGCACCAGCCGGTCGGTGCCGGGGTAGGCAAAGGACACGTTTTCAAAGCGGATGCTGACCGGACCTTCACCCGGCACCTGGCCCTGGCCGTCCAGGGAGGTGAGGGGTACATCCAGAAAATCAAAGGCGTCCTGGACGTAGAGGGTTTCATTTTTGATGAAGCCCAGCTGCTGGGACAGCAGCACCAGGGTCTGGGAGAAGAGGATCACGGCGGAGAGCAGCATCACAAAGTCCGCCATGGTGATGGCCCCGGCCATGCGCCTGTGCACCAGCAGCAGGGCGCACACCAGGTCCACCGCCACCAGGGCCAGGCCTTCCAGGAAGGACAGGCTAAACTCCCGCCGGGTAAAGGCGCGGTACAGCTTCATGTAGCTGGTGAGGAGGGGGTCAAACACCTGCTGAAAGCGCCCGGCCATCCGGTAGAGGCGCAGGTCCTTTCCGGCTTTGAAATTGGCGGCTTCCTCCCGCAGCATCCCCATCCGCCGCATCAGGCGCACCAGCTCCTCCCGGCGCTTGTGTCTGTAGCTGCTGATGTGGGCCTGGGCCACCACCGTGATGGCCACCAGCACAAGGCCCGCAGCCGCCACCAGGGGGGACAGCCAGAACAGCAGGCCCCCCAGCAGCAGGGCGGACACCAGGGTGCCCCCCATTTCAAAGACCTTGTGCCAGGTTCCTTCCAGGCCGGCGTTGTTGCCGCTAAAGGACCAGTGGGCGGTTTTGATGTCGTCCATGAAGGCGGGGTTTTCATAGAGGCCGAAGTCCATCTCCATGATTTTGTGCCCGGTGCGGTTGAGCCAAAGAAGGCGCTGCCTGGTAAACCAGGTGTAGTTGCGCTCCTTGAGCTGCACGGACAGGGCGCTGCACAGGAAATAGACCAGGCCATAGACCCCGGCAGCCATCAGCATGGTTCGGGGGCTCACCTTGGGCGCCCCCAGCAGCCCCACCAGCACATAGAGGATGAGGACGGACAAAAGGGGCAGCACCCCATCGCAAAAAGCGTAGGCGATGTGTGCCAGCACCATCCGGGCACTGCTGCGCACCGGGGCATACATGCGCCACAACACCTTCAGGAAGGGCATTTTCCGGGGATGCAGGTACTGGCGTCTGTACTCCGGGTCCTGCAGCTCCCTTGCCAGGTCGCGTCTTGCCTGCGTGCTCATGTCTCCTCCTTGCCTTCTCCCGCCAGCCGGCTTAAGTCCTTTGCCAGGCCAGTCAGCTCAGCGGGGTTGATGCTGTAGTAGCTGCGGCGGCCTTCCACCCGGAGGCTCAGCAGCAAGGCCTGGTGCAATTGGCTGATGTGGTGGGACAGGGTGGCCGGGGTCAATCCCAGGGCGTCTGCCAGCTGCTGTACATATTGCTCGCCCTCATGCAGCAGGCGGATGATGGCCAGGCGGGTGGGGTCACTGATGGCTTTTAACTGCTGCTCCGTCAATTGATCCCGGGCTTTTCGCCCATCTCGCAGGGCGCTGAGTTCCTCAAAAAGCACCCCATGGTGGATTTTAAGGGGAAGGTTTGGCCTGAAGGTAAAGGCAAAGCCGATGTAGTTGAAATAGGTGAGGCTCACCTGGAGATGGTAGGGATCCTCCGTCCGGAATGTGCTGGTGTCCGAGCCCATGCGCTCCAGCCAGTGAAAAGGCTCTGCACTTTTGCCAGCCTGTTCCAATTCCTTCACCTTCTGGTGGAAGCGGTTCTTAACCTGCGGGAAGGCGGCTTTGAAGATTTCTTGCAGGGTCAGCAGGTGATCCCGGATCAGCTCATGCCAATCGTCAATCTCCTGGAAGAAGCGCAACAGGGCCATCCTTTGGCTGTCTGAGATGGGAACCCTGCTGACTGCCTCAAAAACGCGGTACATCTCAACATCTGGGTTCAGGAGGGTTGTGAAGGCGTCATGGTTTTGGAAGTGGTCGTTTTCCATCTCCCCGCTCATCTCATACAGCTGCATCAGGCTGCCGGTGATGAAGGCCTCCCGGCTCATCCGGGCGGCATCTGAAACCCCAGTGCCATACAGCAATCCGGAAAGAAAGCCCTGGTTGTTGATTTGCTGGGTTTCGCCGCAGCGCACCTGGGAGAGGAAGGCCAGTTCCGCCTCCTCCTGGAGGAGCTTCTCAGCCCCGGCGCGGCATTTTGACAGGAAGGCTGCCATATCCGGGAAAGCCTGGGATACAGGGTCTGTTTCCATGCTGGCACCAGATGCTCTTTTTGTGAGGGGTTGCCGGGCCCAGGGCAGCAATCCTGGTTGTGCTGTGGCCTGGAAATCAAAATAGCTCTGCATCATGTCGCAGGCTTCCTTAAAAATATTTGGGGCGGTCAGCAGGATGACCTGGCGGGTGGCTTTGGGCATGGCGACCTCCTATCTTTGATAGCCATAGCGTATAAAAATAATAGAGAAATGTCAAGAATAAAAGAATAGACAATTATCTAATATAATAGACCTTGGACAAAACTCCATAGATTGCTTTAACAAATGGGGCATTAAGCCAAATCATGGCCAGATATTTGGCTGTTTTTGGTGCAAATGCTTGTCACAACCCCTCCATTATGGTAAAATTCTTTCTGTTGTGAGCATACAGCGCAAGCATGCAATTTAATGATACAGGGGGAACTTACATGGCTGATTATCTAACCCAAGACATCCGGAACATCGCCTTGATGGGGCATGGCAGCGAGGGCAAGACGACCCTGGCGGAGTCGATGCTCTTTGCTGCGGGCAATATTGACCGCCAAGGCAGGGTGGAGGACGGCTCCACCACGACCGACTACGACGCGGAAGAGACCAAGCGCGGCATTTCCATTTCTGCCGCTGTCGCGCCCGTTGAGTGGAAGAAGACCAAGATCAACCTGGTCGATGTGCCCGGTTATTTCGATTTCATCGGCGAGGCCATTGGCCCCTTGCATGTTGTGAACACTGTGGGCATCGTGGTGTCCTCCGTCGGCGGCATCTCCGTGGGTGCAGACAAAGCCTGGCATGCCGCTGAGAAGAACGGCCGCGCGCGCATGTTCATCATCAACCAGATGGACCGCGAGAACGCCGATTATGACAAGGTGCTGCACGAGCTGCGGGAAACCTATGGCGGCAGCGTGGTACCGCTGATTGTGCCCATTGGCAGCGCTGCCAATTTTAAGGGCGTGGTCAACCTGCTGGAAAACAAGGCCTTTGAGGGCGCTGGCAAGGCACTGAAGGAAGTGCCCGTCCCCTCGGAGCTGGCCGACACCATGGAGCAGTATATCCAGGAAGTCACCGAAGCCGCCGCTGAGGCGGATGATGACCTGCTGGAGAAGTTCTTTGAGCAGGGCGAGTTGTCCCATGAGGACATTTTGATTGGCTTCCGCAAGGGCATGCGCACAGGCAAAATTGTGCCCGTCGTCGCGGTCTCCGCGCTTACCGGTGTGGGCGTCGCCAAGCTGCTGGACATGGCGGTGGATTACCTCAACTCCCCCGTAGGCACCCAGATGGAAGGCATCAACCCCAAGACGGATGAGGCGGTCGTGCGCAAGTGCGACAACGCGGATCCCTTCTCCGCCTACGTGTTTAAAACAGTGGCTGACCCCTTTGTGGGCAAGCTGTCCTTAATCAAGGTGGTTTCCGGCAGCCTGACACCCGCCACCAACCTGTACAACGCCAACCAGGAAAAGAACGAGAAATCCGGCGGCCTGTTCATGATGCGCGGCAAGAAGCAGACCAGCGTGCAGGTGCTCAACGCAGGCGATATCGGCGCTTTGAGCAAGCTGAACTTCACCGAGACCGGCGACACCCTGTGTGATCCCGGCCAGCCCGTGAAGTACCAGGGCATCGACTTCCCCGAGCCCAGCTTCAGCAAAGCGGTCTACGCCGCCAAGCAGGGCGAGGAGGACAAGGTCTTCACCGGCTTGGCCCGCCTGCATGAGGAGGACCCCTCCATCACCGTCAGCAAGAACACCGAAACCACCGAGACCATCCTGTCAGGTCAGGGCGAGTTGCACCTGGATGTGGTCCGCTCCAAGCTGGCTACCAAATTTGGCGCCACCGCAGCCTTGGAGGATCCCAAGGTGCCCTATCGGGAGACCATCCGCAAAACCGTGTCGGCCCAAGGCCGCCACAAGAAGCAGTCCGGCGGCCATGGCCAGTTCGGCGATGTATGGATTGAGTTTTCTCCCATTGGCGACACCAACATCGAGTTTGAGTTTGTGGACAACGTCGTAGGCGGCGTGGTGCCGCGCAACTTCATCCCCTCGGTCGAAAAAGGCCTGCGGGAGAACATTGTGCGCGGCGTGCTGGCGGGCTACCCCATGGTGGGCCTGCGTGCCAGGCTGTATGACGGCTCCTACCACGCGGTGGACTCCTCCGAAATGGCCTTCAAAACCGCTGCCCGCATTGCCTACCGCAAGGGCTGCCAGGATGCCAGCCCCGTGCTGCTGGAGCCCATCATGAGCGTCAAGGTCTTGGTGCCGGACGAGTACATGGGCGACATCATGGGCGATATCAACAAGCGCCGCGGCCGCATCATGGGCATGGACCAGGTGGAGGGCCAACAGCAGGTATCCGCCGAGGTGCCCCAGTCCGAGATGTTCAAGTACGCGACCGACCTGCGAAGCATGACCCAGGCGCGCGGCTCCTTTACCATGGCTTTTGAGCGCTATGAGGAAGTGCCCGCGGACGTCGCCAAGAAGGTTATCGAGTCCGCGAAGCGCGAAGAGGAAGAAGAGGACTAATATTCAGATTGGTTCAAAAAGAACCAGCCAAAAAGGGTTGCCGTGTTCGCGCGGCAACCCTTTTGATGTCAAAGAATAAAATGGATGGTTTGGTATTATTTGCCCCAGGGCACAAAGTCCTGCACAGCGCCCTGCTGATCGACAAAGGGGTTTAACTTAAGCCTTGAATCTTTTTGCACCTGCCGCATCACTGCCTGCGCTTCCTCGCCATTGATTAAAATGGGCTGATAGTTGTTCTCAGGCTGCACACTGCTGATGTGGATCGGCCAGATGGTAAGCTGATGCCCTGTATAGACATCATCCTTAAAATGCAGCTTAAACTGTGCCACGATGCTGGTGGGGCTGTGCAGGTTTTCGTCAACACCGGTATTGCCACCAAATGAGGCATTGCCCAGGGAGTACATCTGGGTGACGCCGTCTTTTACCAAAACGCCCTGGGCTACGTGCGGATGATGACCAATCACAAGATGCGCGCCCAGGCCGCGCAAGATGTTTCCGTAGCGATCCTGCATGCTGCCATGCGTCTTCCGGTACTCCATGCCGGCATGGACGGAAGCCACAATCACCTGGCAGCCTGCCTCTTTTAAGTCTTCGAAGCATTTTGCCACTTCTTTTTGGTGATCCTTATAATACAAAGGGATGACGCCGACAAACCCAATTTTAATGCCGTCCTTTTCCCAAATGGCGGTGTGATTCCCTTGCGCTGTGGAGCCGGCGTATTTTATCCCATGCTCTTTTAGCGCCTGAATTGTGCTGTCATAGCCCTGTTGGCCGTAATCGCCGGAGTGATTGTTGGCAAGGTTGACCACTTCAATGCTGTTTGCGGGCAGAAGGGCTGCGTAGGAGACCGGCCCCCTGAAGGTGTAACGGCTTTTGGAGTAGGGCGCGTCATCATTGAACACCTGCTCCAAATTGACCAGGGTGATGTCATCCTCAGCGATGAGCGACTGGAGCATCAAATAGGGATGAGTGGGCCCGTTTTTCTCAATATAGCGTTGAAAAGCATAGTCCTTTGTGCTGACAATATCATTGCTGCCAAAAATGTTATCACCAAGGCAGGTTAAGGTAATGACCTGTTCGTTTGCGTGAGCCACGCCAATCACCATGAATGACAACATCAATATCAGGATTAATCGTTTTGTTTGCTTCATCATACTCCTCGGTCTTCCTCCAGCTGAACGTACCCTGAATATTGCACAGAACCCTTGTAATGTCAACGCTTGACGAAAAATAACGCCGTTGCTATACTCACAAGCGGCGCAAACATGCGATGGAGGTATTGAATGCATATCAAACGGAAGCTGATGATGGCCCTGATGGCGGTGGTGTTGTTGTGTCAGGTCTCCTGTGCGGCCGCAATGAGTTTTGAACCTTTGCCCATGGATGTCTCAACAGGCGGGCCTGTGCCGAAGGATGCAAACTACCTGTCCGATACAAAGTATGAGGATTCATCCATCTCCGTTGAGATTGGCACGGGCCGATACGCTGATTCTGAGTACCATTATGCCCACATCAAGCTGACCCACCCCTCCCAGCTGCGCACCGCGCCGGCAGGAATGGTCAACTCCCTCTCAGCAACCTTCAAAAGCTCCGCCACCGCAAGGGGGCGCCTGGTGGCCAACAAGGTCAATGCTGTCGTTGCCATCAACGGGGACTATTATACCAAGACGGACAAATGCCAGGTTGTCATGCGCATGACAAACCAGGTCAGAAACGCAGCCAGGGGCGATATGGACCTGCTGATCATCGACAAAGAGGGCAATTTTGACGCGATCAAGGAATGCACCAAGGAAAACTACCAGGATTACTATGCCCTTCATCAGGAGAGGATGTACCAGGTCTTCTGTTTTGGGCCGGTGCTTGTTGAACAAGGCGAATCCGTCATTGCGGATGATTATCGCAACGGGAATGTCGGCTCCCAGAATAAAACCCAGCGCGCGGGCATCGCCCAGCTGGGCGAGCTGGAGTATCTGCTCTTAACCACTGCAGGGCCGCAAAGCAAGAATTCCAAAGGGGTCACCATTCCAGAGTTTGCCAAACTGATGGAGACCATTGGGAAAGAGCTTTCACCCACAGGCTGTCAACTGGGCTTTAACCTGGATGGCGGCAACAGCACCACCCTGGTGTTTAAAACACCAAGGGGCACGGGCAACAAATTATTGTATACAAAAATCAACTCGCCGGAGATTGAGCGGTTCTTAAGTGACATCATCTATTTCTCCACCCTGGAACGCGATGATTGAGCCTGTCTTTCTCTTCAAGGAAACTGGTTTTCCGCTGTCAGCCTTTTGGGCAGCGCTGCTGCCCTGCTTGGCGGTTGCCGTTTTTTTGTTGTTTCATCAGTCCAGGAAAGCGGGCTTGAAAGCTGCGCTTCCTTTGCTGTTTGTGCTGATGGCTGTGCCCACCTCCTTGTTTTTGGGGCGCTTAATCTATTGCCTGGTGCGCTATGAAGACATCTTCTTTAGCGAAACCGGGGAATTTGCCGGTTTGGGCAATTTTTTCACGCCTTCTCCTTATGGGTTCAGCATCATCGGAATCATCCTTGGTACCTTGATTTCCGCAGTTTTTTCGGCCCGTGCACAGGGCATCAGGACATCCGCGTTAACGGATGCGGCAGCCCTTCCTGCCGCCTTGCTGATTGCTTTTTGCAGGTGGCTGGAGCCGCTGAACGGGCAGGGCTACGGCGATTTTGTGGAGACACCGGTTTTGCAGCATTTTCCGCTCAGCATTTCCAGCGAAATGGGGGACTATTTCCTGTCCGTCAGCTTCATCCAGGGCAGCTTGGCCATTGTGCTCTTTGCCGCTTTGCTCCTCATGGGGAAGCAGCTGGATGCCCGCGGCCTCAAAACCGTGTTTTTTCTCTTGTTTTTTACAGCATCCCAAATTCTGCCAGAAAGTTTCAGGCGGGATGACGCGCTGTTTATCTTTATCTTCGCGCGTGTCACGCAGGTGGGCTATGCGGTGTTGTTTTCCCTTACCGCGTTTACAGTGTTCTGGCGCCATGCCCAGTCAACAGGGCAAGTCAGCAGGTTCTACTTGAATAGCGGGTTGATCCTGCTGGGGGTGGTCATCTGCATTCTGTGCGAGTTTGCGCTGGACAAAACAAATTATCCAAAATCAGCAGTCTATGCTGTGATGGCGCTCACGCTTTTGATGATGAGCCTGTTCACCTGGCCCAAAGCACGTATTGAAAGGACGGTTTCATGAAGAAACTAGGGATTGTTCTGCTGCTCCTGGCCTTATGCCTACCCGCCCGGGCAGTAACCTATCCGGTGCCAAACGGCATGCCTGTGATTTTGGCGGTTGGCGGAAGTTTCGCCTACGCCCGTGACAATCAGGGGAAAATCTATGTCTGGGGCGACAATCAATACGGCCAACTGGGGCGCGGGGACACCCGCCAGTCCTTCAAAGTCGGCACCTTTGAAACCCAAAATCAGGAGATTGACCTAAGCCGCCTCAAGGACATTATCCCGGCTTCGGATTATAGTTTTTTGCTTCTGGACGACAGCACCTTTTACGGTGTGGGCAACAACTCCTATCTGCCGCTCACACGCAAAGGTTCGCCCCATAAAAAGCATGTGCTGGCCGACCTTGATGTAACGATTGCCGATATGAAAACCGGTTTTGGCCATGTGCTGGCGCTGACGGATGAGGGGGAGGTCTACGCCTGGGGACGCAACAACCGCGGCCAGGTTGGCAACGGCAACCGGAAAAATGTCATGACACCCTACAAGCTGCCGCTTCAGAACATTGTTAAGATTGAGTGCGGCGGGAAGTATTCCCTGGCGCTGGACGACCAGGGGGTCCTGTGGGGATGGGGCGATAATGAGTACAACCAGCTCTCCCCCAAAAAGCAGATTGACTTTACCACCCCTGTTCAAATCCAGTATGGAGAGATTGACATCTTTCAGCTGGAAGCCAACGGCGCAAGCGTCGTGCTCCTTGATACGCAGGGGGTGCTGTGGACCTGGGGGCGCAACGATATGCACCAGCTGGGCTATGACACCAAGGGCCAAACAACCGCAGTGCCGGGCCCAGTGCCTCTGCCTGGCAAAGTGACCTACGTCGCCTCATACAGCTCGCAGACCTATGCCATTTTAGAAGGCGGCGCGCTGTGGTCCTGGGGAAACAACAGCTATGGGCAGCTGGGCCAAGGCTTCCGCTCCGCAGCAAGCCAGGGGGTTCTGCCAGGGCTTGCCTGGGAAAAAGACATCGTGATGGTGATGGGGGGCAGCCTCTTCGTGGTGGCCATGACCGAGGACGGCAGGCTCTTGACTGCCGGCATCAGCAAATTTGGACAGCAGGCAAGGGGAGATGGCAAAAGCGTCTACACCCTGTCTGAAACAGAGATTGACCTGATTTTGCCATAAAGCCAAAACAACATATTTATAGTAATAATTAAAAGGAGATATTATACAAATGAAAAAACTGGCGATTCTACTGCTCACGTGCCTGATCCTTGTGCAATGCGTCCCAACGCTTGCGGCAATTGAGCGTCATCAGGCCTTGGACGCGGCGTTTTCCATGCTGGAAGAGGGAAACATTTTCCTCACCCGCTATAACGAGCTAACCGGTGCCGAGATCCAGCCCATGTACAAATATGGCTTGCCGTATTTCTTTGGCGGCAAGAATACTGATTACCTGATGAACATCAAAAAGCCGCTGGAGACAACCAGGTATTACAGCCCCAAACGCAGCTATGTATACGGCTTTGACTGTTCCGGCTATACGCAATGGATTAATCAGCAAATTGGCAAACCAAAGCATGACAAATTGTCCTCCATGATTTTGAAGTATTCTTTGTATAAGAACAATCACCTGCCCATCAAGGAGCTGCCCTCGCAGGAGTGGCACGAGCATCTTGTCATCGGCGATTTCCTTGTGGCCAAGACCCGCGCGCGGCATATCATGATGTACATGGGCACATTGGCGGATTATGGTTTTACCGCGGAAAACGCGCCGGAGCTGGCACAGTATCTGAATCACCCCTTGGTCATCCATGATGGGCCCAACTTCTTTTATCCTGAGCGCTATGAAAAATACATTGAAGAAAATGGGCTAAAAAACGTCACGACAACCAACGGCGGTGTCATGATCTCCATCGTGGGTGTCCCGGCCACCGCCTTTCCGCTTACGACTGAGAGCAACCGGGAGACCTATCACTACTTTGAGTTAGAAGGCTATCCGCTGACCCTGTATGATCTGGACGCGGCCACCTCCTATGTCTGGTTTAGGATGTAGTGAACAGCTGCCCAGCCTGGACCCTCCGCCGCTCTTTGAGCGGCGGTTTTCATGGGCTGATCAATCATATCGCACAGCCAGCATTTTTCATTGACAAACCTTGTCTTCGGATGGTTTAATAGTACCTGCCTTATGGTTTAGCATACCTAAACAACGAAGGGGAGGTTACCATGGACATCGGCGGCACCCTGCGCAAACTGCGCCTGGCGCGCAACCTGACACAGGAGGACCTGGCGGACAGGTGCGAGCTTTCAAAAGGCTTTATTTCGCAGGTGGAAAACAACCTGACATCGCCTTCCATCGCCACGCTGACGGATTTAATCGAAAGCCTGGGTTCCTCGCTGGAGGAATTTTTCAGCGTCAGCCCGGAGGAGAAGATTGTCTATGCTGTGGATGACATGTTTGAAAAGGAGGACACCGAGCTGCTGCGCGGCAGCATCGTGTGGCTGGTGCCCGGCGCGCAGAAAAACCGCCTGGAGCCCATCCTGGTCACCCTGGGCCCAGGCGGCCGTACGGCAGAAATCCCCGCGCACGATGGTGAGGAGTTTGGCTATGTGCTAAAGGGCCATATCGTCCTGTACAACGGCCAGGTGGCGCATAAACTCAAAAAGGGGGAGAGCTTTTCCC